>CAZQQE010000025.1:9566-12519 GCA_964595325.1 uncultured Thermoplasmatales archaeon
AGCATGCCCGATTGGCTCATACTGTGGTTGGGGATGCACAGAACATGGGTTTTGAAGACGGAACATTCGACTGCGCACTTTATCTCACATCGCTCGAATTCATACCTGACTACAGGGAGGCAATAAAGGAAACTTACCGGGTTTTGAAGGATAAAGGAAAAATTCTTGTAATGATGCTCAATACGAAATCGGATTACTTCAAAAAAAAGTACGATAACGCCGGCTCGTACATAAGAAAAAACATAAAGCATACGGATATGGAATCCATAAAGAAGGAAATAGCGAAACACTTCAATATAAAAAGCGAAGGCTACTTTCTGGGCATAAAGGACGGCAATGCGGTGGAGAGCAATGACCCTGAAATTGCCAGTCTGTATGTGGTTGAGGGCACAAAATGAACGAAATAGTATTCGGGCCCGTGCCGTCCCGACGGCTGGGGCGCAGCATGGGGATAAACAACATACCGCCGAAAATATGCACGTATTCATGCGTATACTGCCAGCTCGGGAGAACGCTGAACATGCAGGTGGAACGAAGAGAGTTTTACAGCCCGGAGAAAATATTGCAAAATGTGAAAGAGAAGGTGAGGGGGGCGGAGGACGCCGGCGAGAGTATAGATTACCTTACATTTGTTCCGGACGGCGAACCCACGCTTGACATAAACCTCGGAAAGGAGATTGATGAACTGAAGCAGATGGGCATAAAAATTGCCGTCATAACCAACTCATCGCTCATATGGAGGGAGGATGTAAGGGATGAGCTGTACAAAGCGGACTGGGTCTCATTGAAAGTGGATGCGGTGAGTGAAAAAATATGGCACAGAATAGACAGACCGCACGGAAGACTTCGTCTTGACGAGATAATGGAAGGAATGATGATTTTCTCCGGCTCGTTCGGGGGAGAACTTGCAACAGAAACAATGCTTGTTCAGGGTATCAATGACGATAATGAGGAGATGGAGAAAGTTGCCGATTTTGTATCCGAACTCGGAACGAAAAAAAGCTACATTTCCATTCCTACAAGACCGCCCGGGGAGGAATGGGTTAAAGCTGCATCCGAGCAGGCGATAAACAATGCATACCAGATTTTTGAGGAGAAGGGAATAGATGCGGAATATCTGATAGGATACGAGGGAAACGCCTTTGCCTTCACGGGAAATGCAGAAGAGGATCTGCTGGGTATAATGTCAGTGCATCCCATGAGAGAGGATGCGGTAAACGAATTTTTGAAAAAGGCTAATGCTGGCCGGGAAGTTGTCGAAAAACTGCTTGCGAGGGACAAAATCATCGAACTCGATTACAGGGGAAACAGATTTTATATGAGAAAGCTATCCAGTAGAGATGGATAAAAAAAGGGCTGCAACCACATTCTACAAGACCATAAGGAGTTTCGGGATGATGCTCCCCATGCTTTTTGGAATCATACTGCTGCTCGGGTTGTTCAAGGTTTACGTAACGCCGGATATGATTTCCTCCGTATTCACCGACAGACCGATTCATGATACGTTGCTGGGCGCCCTCATAGGAAGTATTTCAACGGGCAATCCGATAACAAGCTACATAATAGGCGGAGAGTTGCTCGACGACGGTGTAAGTTTGTTTGCCGTGACATCGTTCATACTGGCGTGGGTGACGGTGGGGATTGTTCAGCTTCCGGCAGAGGCAGCCACACTGGGAAAGCGGTTTGCCCTTACCAGAAACGGTTTGAGTTTTATTCTCGCAATCCTTGTAGCCATCGCAACCGTGCTGACCGTCGGGGTGATAAGTTGAATTCCGGCAGAGAGGGTGGTGGAAGCGGGAATGGAAGCAGCACATTCCGCTACGGAATATATTTTCTTGTTTTCATAGTGGTGCTGTATGCTGTTCTGTTTTTGCTGGACAGCAGCAAAATATACAGAGCGCTCCGGGCGAGTTTGAACATACTCATACAAATCCTTCCGGTGCTCGTCATGGTCATACTGCTGATGTGGATTTCTGCCTACCTGCTTAAGCCCAAGACCGTTTCGAAATATCTCGGAAGTGAGTCGGGAGTCATGGGATGGATTCTGATGGTAGCTTTCGGAATCGTGAGCCACGGCTCGATATATGTATGGTATCCCCTGCTGAAAGAGTTGAGAGGACACGGAATGAGGGACGGGCTCGTTGCCGTATTTCTGTACAACCGTGCCGTGAAGATTCCGTTGCTTCCGGTAATGATTTACTACTTCGGCATTGTTTTTGTTTCCGTGCTTACTCTCTATACAATCATCGCATCCGTTATAGAAGGAAAAATGATAGAAATACTGGAACGTGCGCACAATAACAAAGCAGTCGAGTAATTACTTCCGTTTCACCGCCGTGCCGTATGCAAGAATTTCTGCAGCCGCTCCCATGACAGCCGAGGTCATGAAACGCACGTTTATGACAGCATCCGCTCCCAGCTTTTCAGCCTTGTCCGCCATTCTCTGCAATGCTATCTCCCTTGCCTCGCTGAGCATCTCGGTGTATTCCTTTATCTCCCCTCCAACGAGCTGCCGGAAGCCTGCAACTATATCCTTCCCTATGTTCTTTGCCTGTATGGTGTTTCCTCTCACAAGCCCCAGCATTTCCTTTATTTCTTTTCCGGGAATGAAATCCGTATTTACCAATATCATGGTTCCAAATCCTCCTTCTTTATTTTTTTCTCCTCACCGCTGCTTCTATCCATTGCCGTTGCAACAATCAACACTGCGGCACCGAAAAGAATGCCCAGCAATGAAATAAGAATAATAGGGTCTATGTTTGTTATCGCTTTGAAAATGTTGTAAAGCCCGTATGCAACGAGCAGGAATATGCCCCCGCCGAGAAACGCCAGCCCTACCAGCTTTGCGTTATCCATGTTTTCCTTAATTATGCATCTCATATTTAGATTTATTTGCCCCATGGCACTACGCTTCTTCCCGTTATCGAGATGAACCATTCGCTTATCTTCTCGA
>CAZQQE010000026.1:0-12157 GCA_964595325.1 uncultured Thermoplasmatales archaeon
ATTTCATGAATGTCAAATTCATTAATATTGTTTAGCCGTTGTTGCGTTTATTCTCATTTTTGAGTCTATAATGCTTTCTACCGTATCTTTACGCTTCTAAACAACATGCTAACACATCTCCCACAACATTTATTTAACCAAGTCACATTCATTTTAAGGGGAATAAATGAATGATGACATATTCAAGGCTCTACTCAAATCAAGCAATATCTTTATAAATAAGGAAGTTTTACGTCCATCATATGTACCTGATATATTGCCCCATCGTAAGAAAAATATAGAAGAATTGGCTTCGGTGCTTGTGCCTGCGCTCAGGGGGGAGACACCATCCAATGTTTTTATCTACGGGAAGACGGGCACCGGAAAAACGGCAGTTACCCGGTATGTGGGGAAGCAGCTTTCGTTGAAGGGCTCGGAGATGGGGAGGGCAACATATTTCATATACATCAATTGCGAGATAGTCGATACCCAATACAGGGTTTTGCAGAACATAGCAAACCATTTCATAGAGGACTGGTCCGAACGAATACCGTTCACGGGATGGCCCACCGACGAGGTTTACTCAAAACTTGTTAAAAGAATAGATAACACGGGAGGGGTGGTGATAATCGTTCTCGACGAGGTGGACAAGCTTAAGGGAGATGAGGTGTTATACAATCTTTCCCGTATGAACAATGACCTCAAAGTCGCAAGGACATCCATAATCGGGATATCGAATGACCTCAAATTCACGGAATTTCTTGACCCGAGGGTAAAATCGTCTCTTGGCGAGGAGAATATGATTTTCTCTCCGTATACGGCGGACCAGCTTGAGGATATTCTCGGGGAGAGGGCAAAAGTTGCGTTCAAAGAAAATGCATGTGACGGCTCGGTTATACCGCTATGCTCGGCGCTGGCGGCGCAGGAGCACGGCGATGCCCGCCGGGCGCTTGATTTGTTGCGCGTGTCGGCAGAAATCGCCGACCGTTCCGGCGGAAATATGATACTGGAAAAGCACGTGAGAACAGCCGTTAACAAAATAGAGATTGACCGTGTAAAGGAAGTCATCCATACGCTGCCTGCTCAGTCCAAGCTCGTTCTCAAGGCTGCCGTTATCGGAAACCAGATATTCGATACCCCTCCGAATACGGGCGATGTTTACAACGTTTACAAGCAGTTATGCTCGAGGGCGGGAATGGACACTCTGACGCAGAGAAGGATTGCCGACCTTATATCGGAGCTGGATATGCTGGGCATAATAACCGCAAGAATCATATCTAAAGGGAGATACGGCAGAACAAAGGAGATACAGGTTGCCACGCCCATGGACAAAATAGAGGAGATACTTTCACGGGATGACATCATTCCGAGTGTTCCCGATGTAAGGGACTTGAAACTTAAAATACAATCCAGGCTGCTTTAATTCTTTTTTTTGCTTTTGTAGTAGTCGTAGGCGTCCATTGAAATCGGGATTGCCGAAATTGCAAGCAGTGAGAGACCAAGGCATACCCATATGTCTTTCGGTGCAACGGCATTTCCCACCTTCACCCATCCCTGTTCGGCGTTCACACCCTGATTGCCGTATATCATGAGTTTTATCATGCCGAACCATGGCAACTCTCCTCTTGCTTTTCCTATAATCCATTCCGGCTTTACGGGCTGGGCACATATCCCTCCGTTGGGATACTGATCCGGCAGCTCGTTATTATCGCCTTTCGTTATAAAGCCGCTGTTTGCCGGCTTATAGTCGAATATGTGAAGTTCCGTTATTGATATTGACGATGCATTTTCTATTCCGTAAGCTTTTACCGTGTACTTTCCCCCGTTATCCTCAACCCAGCATATTGCACGGTGGATTATGGGTGTCCTTTTTGTATTTCCCATCGGATAATAAATTATAACGTCTCCGTAGTCCCCGTAAGTTCTATGGTGAGTCGTAGGGTTGTTACGCGCCCCTCTTGGTATTACATCATCCTTGCCTGAAATTTTTTTAACAAGAATAAGGTCTCCCGGGTCTATGGTTCCGATTTTTCCGTACGGGGCATCCGCATGCATCATTGAGCCGGAAGTAACAACAACCATCGGTGTGTTCGGAAACTGCCCCGTGTATGCCCATAACGCAGCGAGAAGTATGCCAACAATTGCCACCGCAGCAAGCACGTCCCTCAGTGTGAGAAGTACTTTCTCGTTAATTTCCTCATTCATTCCGGCACCTTGAATTGTCTCACCTTTATATTACTTTCCTTGAGTATCTCTATCGACAGCTCGTCGGGATACATCTCTTCGTAAATAATTTCCTTGAGTTCGGCATTTATCAGCATTTTTGCGCATACGCTGCATGGGAAGTGGGTGGTGTATATCACCCCGTCTCTTATGGATGTGCCGAACACCGCAGCCTGTATTATCGCATTTTGCTCGGCATGGAGACCACGGCAGAGCTCATGCCTTTCGCCCCTCGGAATATTCAACTCCTCTCTTATGCACCCTGTCTCGTCACAGTGTTTCTGCCCCTTCGGCGGGCCGTTATATCCCGTCGAGAGCAGATGGTTGTCCTTAACGATAACCGCTCCGACATGCCTTCTCGTGCATGTGGAACGTGTGGCAACCAATTTTGCAATCCTCATGAAATACTCATCATAACTCGGTCTCACTAACTTTTTGGTCTCCGTCATTTCATCGCCTATAATGCATCATTTTTTTAAAATATATGCCGAAATCCTTATATAGTTGGAATGGTATATATTGAAAGCAAATTGAAAGCAAAGTGGTGACAAAATGAGAAGATGCCCCCATTGCGGAACGGAAATGATTCATCATGTATACGGCAACAGAGTGTACTGGGTTTGCCCAAAATGCGGTAATGAAGTGGTAACTTCCAAGAGTGCAGAGATAATAATGGGCACTATATCCTCGCCCTAAACCATCGATATGCCGTAAATTCTTTCCGGATTGTCTTTATGAATTTTGTAGACATCTTCCTCGGTCATCAACCCTTCCGCCAGAAGTTTTTTTACTCTCCGTGGTACGGTTTTCAATCCCAGCACGGCGCCGGGGCGGCGGGGGTCGTCAATGTAATCCGTTTCCATGAAAAATCTCGTTCCCTCTTTTATCGCCTTTTTGACTGCTCCTTCGGATGACAGCACCGATGGAAATATGCCGTGGTTTTTTTCTACATCTACCAGAGGTGGGGAGAAATGCTTTATCACTTTTTCTCTTTTTATGCCCACCCTATCCGCCATTTCCGCCAGTTCCATAAAGCCTTCGCTTTCCATGCTTTCCGTGTGTAGAACGACTGGCACGCCCGCCTCCTTGGCAAGAGTCATGCCGTATGTCATTATTTCGTTGCTGTCGTTCCATGCCTGTTCGTCCACTTCAAAATGGGGACGACCTATTTCCCCTATCGCTATGGCCTTTTTTTCCATGCATAGTTGTTGCGCCTCCTCCATGCCTCCGAACATGATTTTTTTTGCCTCTTCCCTCCCGAATTTCTCTCTCAGGGCTAGGTAGTCCACAGGATAGGGACCGACTGTGACAAAAATTTTTATTCCTGTAGCGTTGCTAACCTCATCTGCCATCCGCAGCGTTTTTTGGTAGGAGGGCATATATCTTTTATTTTTTAGCACTTCGTCAACCATGGGCATGTGGCATAGTATGAGGTGTGTTCCTCCGGCATGCTTGAACTCTTTGACCGCCTCGATATATCTCCCGTCGCGGCGGAGATGCATATGGTTGTCGAGGATAATCATGGTTGCATAATGAAATGAGGAATATAATTATGTTGTTTCATTGCTGTGCTTTGTGTATAGATGCTACAGATTTACCGACTTTAATCATACGCCCTTCCTGTCACCCCACAAAATTTTGTGTATCTGAAGGGAAAGACGAACATCAAGCCCGTCCTCGAGTATCCATTCCGCCAGTTTTTTTGCATCCATGACCGACCATGAGGGTTGCATGACAACTTCGCATACCGGCTCATATTTTTTTAAAACGTCCTTTGCAAATTCGTAGTCTCCCCTATCGCCTATCACAAACTTCAGCTCATCACAAGTGCGAAGGAGAGCAATATTATCGTTCCGCATTTTGTCCTGCATCCCCGAAGAAGGGCATTTTATATCCATTGATAAAATCACATTTTTCCCTGCCATATCGGAAATATCAATCGAACCGTTTGTTTCGATGCTTATTGTATAACCTTCGGAGAGAAGCATATCCACAAGCTCCGGCGTTTCTTCCTGAAGCAGAGGTTCTCCTCCGGTCAAACATATCCTCTTGCAGTTCCACTTTTTTATTTTCTCCATGATATCATGAAGGCTCATCTCTTCTCCTTCGTAGAAAGCATACTTGGTATCACAGTACGTGCACCTCAAATTGCAGCCCGTAGTGCGTATAAAAATGGTCGGAAAGCCAGCATTCTTCCCCTCGCCCTGTATGGAATAAAATATCTCGTTTATTTTCATACTTACTCGTACTCTATAGGGTCTTTCACTCCAGCTTCCTCGAATCCTTTAAGACGCAAAATGCACGAATCGCATTTACCGCATGCCTTGTCTCCGCTTTTATAACATGACCACGTATGTTCAAAAGGTGCATTCAGTTCTACACCTTTCTTCACTATTTCCCCCTTCGACATATCTATTATGGGAGCGACAATTTTTATGGGATTCCCCTCCGCCCCCCTCTTTGTTCCCAAATCCGCCACTTTCTGATATGCCTCTATGTATTCCTTCCTGCAGTCAGGATAACCGGAATAGTCAACGGCATTCGCCCCTATGAAGACGGCATCCGCATCAATAACCTCGGCATATGCAAGCCCGTAAGACAGAAATATGGTATTTCTTGCCGGAACATATGTAGAAGGTATACCGCCCCTCCCCTCCCCGAATTCCGGGACATCTATGTCGTCGGTGAGGGCAGACCTGCCGAAAGTCCTCAAATCCGCTTTTATAATCTTATGTTCCTTTACATTCAACGAAGATGCAACTTTTTTGGCACTCTCTATCTCCTTCCGGTTGCGCTGCCCGTAATCAAATGTTATTGCATAAATATCATAGCCCGTGTTTTTTGCTATCGCCGCCGTGACACATGAATCCATTCCTCCGGATAAAAGGCAGACTGCTTTCATTTTTGCCTCATATCCTTTAAAACCCATGCCCCCTGCCCGAATCCCTCGTCAACGCCCACCTCTAGAGATGTCACGCCGGATGGCATTTTCATTTCCTCGATGAGACGGTCAAGTATATACGATGCCAGACTCTCTGCGGATGAAGAATCTATCGGAAGAATTATGCAGTCCTCCTCCGGAAACACGTATCTCTTTTTCTCGAATACAACCTCCACCTCTCCGTCATTTCGTGAAATTTTTAAATCGCCCCTGCCCGGCACTATCATGTGATGGTCTATCTCATCTGCTATCTTTTTCATCGCCCTTTTCAGCTCCCCGAAGTCTATGACAATGCCCATCTCGTCCGTCTCGCCCTCCACCACCGCATGAATTGCATATGAATGCCCGTGGAGCCGCCCGCATCTTTCATAATCCGGAATGAAATGGGCTGCCGAGAATACAATATGGGAGCGCCATCCGTCCACTTTCACCTTCATAACAACTTATATCAATGAGATTTAAAATACTTATGCAATGATAGCAGTGCTCGACACGTCCGCCATCCTCTCAGGCAAGTTCTACTTCAGCGGAGCGGACAGGGTCATGACAGCCCCTTCGGTGGTGCGAGAATTCAGCGAGGGGGGGCATTCGTGGCGTCTCATGCAGTATACGATGAACGCAGGCATGGAAGTTATCGCCCCGACAAAAGACTCGGCGGGGAAGGTGGAGGCGGCGGCGAGGCATACGGGTGATTTCGAAAAACTTTCGGAAACGGATATGGAGGTCATGGCGCTTGCTCTCGATTTTGACGATTCAATACTTTTTACCGATGATTATGCGATGCAGAACGTTGCCATGCATCTCGGCATTGCTTACAGAGGCATACTTCAGGAGGGCATAAAGGAGAAATTCTACTGGAAGTACCGTTGCTCGTCATGCGGAAAATTCGTCGATGCGGGAACGAAAGTCTGCCCCGTCTGCGGCGGGAGCATAAAGAGGGTGAGATGGAAGTGATTTTATATTGCCTTTTCTTTTCCATCCATGTGTCTCGCAATACCCGGCAGGGTGGTCTCCATCGACGGCAATACCGCAAAAATTGATTACGGAGAGGGCACAACGAAAAATGCTGACGTATCTCTCGTGAACATTTCGGTGGGCGACTATGTCATAGTGCATGCAGGCTTTGCAATCCAGACCCTTGATGCGAAAGAGGCAGAGGAAACATTGAAAATATTCAAAGAGATACTAGAGGCAGAGGATGCATGAGTTTTCAACAATGAGCGGCATCGTCAATGCCGTGAGGGAGGAGGGAAAAAAGCACAATGCAGATGCCATAACGAAGGTGGTGCTCGAGATAGGAGAACTGACCTTCCTCGGAGAAGAGCAGTTGAGATTTGCCTTCGATGTGCTGACAAAGGATACCGAGATGGAAGGGGCGGAACTGGTTATAGAGAAAGTCGAGCCCAAGGTCGTGTGCCCCGTGTGCGGCTACGAGGGAAACGTGGAGTACGACGAGAAGGAGGAATTCCACATACAATTCCCGATTCTGAAATGCCCCGTATGCGGAAGCGATGTCGGGATAACAAGCGGAAGAGAATGCTTGATAAAGAATATAGAGATAGAGGTAGAGGATGTTCCACCTGAGGGATAAAGAGCTGTCAAAACTGATAACAAAAAAATTGAAAGAGATGGAGCTGAATCTCCAGATAATGCACGTATGTGGCACCCATCAGGATACAATAGTAAAATTCGGGCTTGATAGCATATTCGGAGAATGCGGCATAAAAATAATACAGGGACCGGGCTGCCCCGTTTGTGTCACGACCCCGGAAGAAATAGAGACAGGCATAAAACTTGCGGAAAGCGGCATCACGGTTGCGACTTTCGGTGACATGGTGATGGTGCCGGGCGCCGACCAATCTCTCCAATCGGTAAAGGCGAAGGGAGGCGACGTCAGAATAGTTTACGGAATAAACGAGGCAATAGAGATTGCGGAAAAGAATAAGGACAAAGAAGTTGTATTTATGGCGGTGGGATTTGAAACAACCGCCCCCGCCACCGCCGCCGTGCTGCTGAGGGGTGCACCAGAAAATTTTTCGGTGGTAAGCTGTCATCGGTATACACCGCCCGCACTGATGAAAATGCTCGGGATGGGGGAGCTGGCACTGGATGGGATAATAGACCCGGGGCATGTCTCGGTGATAACGGGAGCGAAGGTATACGAGGGGCTGTCAAGGAAATACGGAATTCCCCAGGTTATAGCAGGCTTCGAACCCATAGACGTGATGATGGCTGTGTGGATGATTGCAAAGCAGATTGCCGAGGGAAGGAACGAAGTTGAAAACGAGTATACACGATGTGTGAGCTACGAGGGCAACGTGAAAGCACAGAAAGCTCTGGATGAGGTTTTTGAACCCGAGGACGGAAGATGGAGAGGTTTTCCCGTCATCGAGAACTCGAAGATGGCAATAAAGAAGAAGTTCGAAGAGCATGATGCAAGGAAGAGATACGAGGATGTGCTCGAAGAACTGGAGGGCGTGGAATTCGGGGAACCGCCGGGATGCAGATGCGGTGAAGTTTTGAGAGGACTCATCTCACCCAAGGAATGCCCCCTTTTCGGAAAGGCATGCATACCGTCCCATCCCGTGGGGCCGTGCATGGTATCCGCCGAAGGAGCCTGCAATATCGATTACAGGTACAAAAATGATTGAAATCAAAACGGGAACTATGGAGGAAAAGATAATCAAAATCCTTCAGAAGGAATATCCCGTAACTCTGGAGGTGCTGGGCAAAAAACTCCATATCTCCAAAAAGACCGTTGAATTCGAGCTTTTCAAACTCAGTTCTAAAGGGATTGTCGAACTCGAACCGCTTCCTGACAGAACCTATATCCGCCTTTTGAGGACGGACATCCGTTTTATAGGAAGACATCATCAGGAGAAATTCATAAAGAGAAAAAAAATGAAGGTGGCAGAGAACGGTGAGGAAAATAAAGATGATATCATGTTCGGATAAGAAAATGCCGGCGGAATTGCTCCCGCTGCTGGAAAGAAATTATGCGAAGTACTGGTGGAAAAATAGCGACGATTATGAGGGGGGCTAAAAGCAAATTTTGGGTAATAACGCAGAAATTTGTCGAAAACAGGAACGAGCGAAAATCTGCCCGGGAGCTGAACGAAATCTGCGAAAGGGCTATCTGAACGATTCACCGGTTATTTTCTCGTACATGGACACATACAACTCACTCACTTTCCTTGCCATGTCTTCCGGCAAAGGCGGGATGGGTGGCTCCCCTGTATTGTTCTTCCTTGCATTCTTCAAATCATCGTAGTACCCCGTTTTGCGGTAATATGCCCTCACGAATTCCTTGCTCAATTCCTCGAATTGCCCTTTCTCGTATTTTTCCATATCCCAGAATCTGTCCTCGTCCGGCGTGCCGAACGTGTCTATGAGTACGAGGTTGCGGTTTCCGTCAAATGCAAACTCCTTTTTTCCGTCGACATGAATAAGCCCTCCCTTTCCGACTTCCGACTGCATGTACGCATCAACATCCAAAACCGCCTGCTTTATTTGCCCGATGTCCGCCTCCCCCAAACCTGCAATTTTCATCGCCTCGTCCTCGTCAAGCAGTCGGTCGTATTCCTCGAACTTTGTCGTGAATTCTATGACCGGCTCCCGAAGCTTTTCCCCGTAAGCCATGCCCTTGTCCTTCATCCTGTCATAGAACGAACCTGCAACATAGTAACGGGCTATCACTTCCAGAGGGATGACATAGTTCGATGTTTGGGTATCAATTTTCGAGTAATCCTTTATTATGTCGAATTTTTTGACATGCATTGTATTTCCGTGTGCATCGATGAAATGCGTTTTAACACCCATCTCCTCGCTTTTTTTGAACCAGAAGGCGGACAGCCGGCACAGAACTTCCCCCTTGTGCTTTATTTTCGTGGGAATTATCTTGTCAAATACAGAGATGTTGTCCGTGAACAAAAATTCTAGCGTGCCATTGCCAAGGTCGTAAACCTCCTTGACCTTTCCCTTTCTCATGAGTTCTTTTTCTTTATCGCCCGTGCTCTCCATGATACTGATATCTGGCGAGAATACTATTAGTTTTCGCCCCTCAGGATGTACCACCGCCGCCCGAGCCCGAAAGCCCCTGCATTATCAAACCTCCGACGATAAGACCGAAAAGACCGCTCATCAGCGATATTGCCCCGAGGTTAAATTCTATGTTGCGCATTCCCAAGCCCACTGCAAATGTCATGGCGGAAAAACCGTTGTACACATCGAGGACAAACGGGATATGTATGTGAACACCCACGAATCCGGCAAGAGCCATGAAACTTGCAACGGCAGCCAGCGTATGCGTTCTCAGAAGTCCTTTGGTTTCTACCGTTCCGAAGGCACCAAGGCACATATCCGCAATATCAAATTTCAGCATTTTGGAACTTCCGAAGAGCTTATTCAATCCTATGACCGGAGGAAAACCCAGATGTGCTTCGGCGCTGATAATGTATATGGCATTGACTTTGCAGAAGAAGTTCAGCAGAACGGGCAGATTGAAAATACCTGCTTCCGCATATGCCGACGATGCATCCTCCGCCCTTGATTCCGTCAGCCCCATTCTCTCCGCCATCTTGAGCATGCCGTTCTTCCAGCTCTGAAGGGATTGCTCCCTTGAAATCAGCCCGTACTCCTTCAGTATGAAAAATCTGGCATCATCTGTTTTTGCCGCAACCAACCGTTCCTTAAGTTCCTTTGCCTCACCGGACGGCAATGAAATAACTTTTTTTTCCACCGAACCGTCTGCACCGTACCGGGTGACCTCCGCCGACACACAATTCTCCTGGGCGGCGTTGCCATCACCGCCTCCTGCCGGGATTGAATTCTTTCCTTTTAAAAGTGAAAAATTTTGCGTGGTGACCATCGGCATGAAAGAAACACCGACAAATATTGCCACCATAACAACAGCCATCCATTTTCTCATATTACGTTTTTCATTTCTCATTTTCTGCCCCTGAAAGTAATCTGGTATGGATTTAAAAACTTTAACTCAGAGGCAAGGAAGGATGACCTATATGTATTCCGGTATACGCCTGTTACCTGTGTCCGTTTTTTCCTTATCCAGATATTCAAAAAGCCTCGGCGACTTAAATTCTGCAGAAAAATGTTTTATTCTTTTTTCCGCCTGTTTAACGTATTCCCCGTCAATCTCATAACCGACATAATGTCTCCCGGCTTTTATTGCTGCGATTGCCGTCTGTCCGCTGCCCATAAAAGGATCCAAAATCATCTCGCCCTCGAAAGTATAAAGCTGGGCGCATCTGTAAGGGAGTTCTACGGGAAACGGTGCCGGATGACCGACCTTTCTCGCAGAAACTGCAGGAAAATTCCATACACTTTTTGTATATTCCAGAAATTCCTCCCTTGATATCGTGCTTCTCCTCTTTTTATAATTGTAGCGCTTAAACTCATCCTTGGAAAAGACGAGTATATATTCATGAACATCTCTGAGTGTAGGATTTTTCGCTGATAACCAACTGCCCCATGCCGTCGAAGGGCTGGCGCTTGTGCCCTTGTTCCATATTATTTCACCCCTCATTAAAAATCCCAGTTCAATCATATCTTCTATGATGAAAGTATGAAGAGGGAGGTAAGGCTTCCGCCCGAGATTTGCTATGTTTATACACACCCGCCCTCCCGGAACAAGAACTCTATATGTCTCCTTCCATACAGCCTTCAGGAATGCCCTGTACTCCTCCAGACTTAAATCTTTATCATACTCCTTACCGACGTTGTACGGAGGCGACGTAACCATTAAATGAATGCTGTCATCGGGCAACTCAACCATGGATTCGCTGGACTTGCATAATACGGTATCGATATACGCCTCGGGAATTTTATTCTCCATGTATTTTACCTCTTTTTCTCCGGGAAGGCCTTCGTACAGGCGACCGGAGTAAAATCGACTGGAATCGTGATTAATACGTCCCGGGACTCCGAATTTGCTGGTTTTTGTTCCCGTTCTTTTCTTATCCATAGTTCACCTTCCTGAGCAATTCCAGAAATCTTTCAGCCTTCTTTTCATATGTGGGCTCCCCATTGGCAATATTTATCAGCCTTCCAAGTTTTCTCTTTGATACCATCCCTGAGAAAAACTCTCTTTTCTCCTGAAGTAATTCTATGATTTCTTTTTTTAATTCATCGAATTTATCTATTCTTAAAAATCCTTTTCCGGGTGTGTCTTTAATGTTATGACTGCTATTGTTATCTACCGGTACAGGGTTTACAGAATAAAAACCCTGTATTATACCTGCCTGTTTAAGATGGTCTACTTTTGTATAGTATGTCTCCGTTATCGGAGTATTTCCGATTATTATGACAGGTATTTGCAACGATTCAAATCCGGAAACTCTTATATTTATGCTTTTTCCGATGGCTTTCAGCATCGTATCTGACCTTAGCAAACCCGGATTGCCCTGGTGGGTGGTGTAATCTCCTACACACGTTAGTTCGTCTTTTCTTTGGTTGTACTCCCAGTTCCACACAATGGACATCTTCACCTCCACCAGAAGGAGGATATCTTCGGGTCTTTGAAATCTCGACGGGTTTTTTACAATGGCAATATCAGCTGGGGAACGCTGCCCTATCCCTATCTCCTCACAGATAACATTGTGAATTGAATATGCATTAAACTCATCGGCAATCGGCTTAAGTAATTCCTTCACCCATTTCTCCGTATAACTGCCAATAAAGGCATTTCTACTCTGAAGCGTGGTTTTTCTTCCCTTATAGCGCTTCGGCCAATATGCCAAATATCTTCCATCTTCTGTAATATAAAACAATTGTTCGGGTGTGGCAACCTCTAACGTTTTCTTAAAAAATTTATGCTCCTCATTTTTATCCCACAATTTCCCTGATTTCATTTTCAATATCATAATCAAAACAATCATTATAACTATTTTTGTCACGGGCAATTGCTGCATACCTTTAAAAATATGATGCCATTTGCCCTTGAGAATGTCAAGAATGAGTAAGGAAAATCTTGCCCTGATATGCGTCTCGTTCGGCTGG
>CAZQQE010000027.1:0-11999 GCA_964595325.1 uncultured Thermoplasmatales archaeon
TTTAAACCTCAACTCCTACTGCTCTCTTTATCAACTTCTCAACCGAATCTTCCCTTCCTTCCATTTTTCCCTTCTTATCCGGTATTTCGACTATTATGGGCAGTTCCCTATGCAGCTTTACTTTTGTTATCCTGCCCGCCAGTCTGTCCGCCATCCCCTCCGTTACAATTATGATTCCCACCTCTTTGTCCTCGACAAGTTCGTCAAACTCCTTTTCAATATCTCCTTCCGAGATAATTTTTCCTACGCCCGCAAGTTTGAACAACGCTGCCGTATCCTCATCACCTATAACTGCCATTTTCATTCTACCACCATCAATTTCCATATCTTCTCGGCAGGCAGACCCTCGCCAACACCTTTTGCAATGGCTTTCA
This sequence comes from uncultured Thermoplasmatales archaeon, assembly GCA_964595325.1. GTDB lineage: Archaea > Thermoplasmatota > E2 > UBA202 > DSCA01 > VBQP01. The sequence goes on from CAZQQE010000027.1 coordinate 375, forward strand.
GATTCCTTGCCTCGAATTCTTTCTCGACTATGAAACGTATGCCGGGCCCGAGCCCCATAGTATCGTCGAGGGCTATGCTTGCGGCATGACGTATGAGCTGGCGGTCGAGAGCAATTTCAAGAGGCAGAACACCATCTTTCTCATACTCCGCCATGGCATCTCTCAGCGGCTTTATATAAGATGTGCCTTCCAGCAGAGATACTATCTCCGGAATGGATTTTATTTTTATCATATGCTCCAGCTTCCATGAAGGCAACTCTCTGCCCTCTCCGAAGAGCATTTTTTCAATGCCTTCCATGCCGTAATGCTTTGCCCTCAGTATCGCCTTTATGTTGAGCACGTCTATCAGGCGCTTGACGAAAACATCCCTCGAATGGATGCATGAACGGGGAACGGCTGCATTGCCTATGCCTTTCACGATTTTTCTGTCGATGGCACACTCTATCTCTATGGCAGGTGCATTCGATTCAATCAATTTCTTTGCTTCGTCCATACCGAACGACGACAGAGCGGACAACAATCCGTCTTTTCCTCCGCCCTTCACCCTTTCGATGAATTGCGAAGCCTGAACAGAAAACGCTCCGCCTTCAACCTTCTTTCCTTCCATGGCAGCCCTGACAGCATCCTTCACCGCCCTTGCATCCAGCTTCTGCATGTATGCATCGTAAAATCCTCCGACTTTCGAGGGTGAATCCTTGCTTGCCATCCGTATCACCCTGAAGAGAGATTCGTCTATGCTCTTCTGCACTTCCTTTATGCTCTCCCCCTCGACCGTAAAGTCCCTGCTGACAACGTTGCTTTTAAAGTCCTCAAGGTTTTTGCTGCCGATGAGCTTCGACAGCTCCTTTTCCTGAAGGTAAACGCTTCCTATCGCACTGAATTTTGCATTCGGATATGTAAATCCCGCCACCGCCGCAAGAAACGGCGCAAGCTTTGCCAACGCTATGATGCCGGCGAATGCAAATGAAATCCATACCACAGAGTATATGTCCATTTATCCTCTCATTTTGCGAAAAGTTCGCCCGCAATGGCTATGCGTAACTCCCCCATTTTTCTTTCCATTATGGACTCAAATGTGCTGTCTATCTCTCTGCTCCCGTCCGCACTTTTGACGATAACGCCGCCTATGCTCTTCACCTTGCCTTCCGTCTTTAAGCCCATTGCCTTTGCGATTTTTTTGTCCTGCTCCCTTGACGGCACGACCACACAATCTCCGAGTGAGCGCTTCCCTTCCTCTATAAATTTCTTTACCGCCGTCTCGTATTCCTTTCCCTTGAGCTTTTTGAGCATGTCCTCGGCCTTCCGGAAGCATTCCTGCAGGACTTCTTCCTTTGCCCTTATTTCCATCTCCCTGACAGCCCGCCTTGCAGACGAAAGCGTTTTTTCCTTCAAACGTGCCGCTTCTTTGTCTCCCTTTGCCAGTATCTCCTTCGCCTCCTTCTCCGCCCTCGCCTTCGCTTCCTTTATTATCTCATCCGCTCTCTTTTCGGCATCTTCGATAATCCGGCTCGTCTCGCTTTCGGCATCTTTCTCTATCTGCTGGATGAGCTTCTCAAGCGTCATTCTTCTTCCCTACAGAAGACCGAGCCCTGCCATCAGAAGTATCGCAACGAGCAGACCGAAAATGGCTATTGTTTCAGGCATGACGGTGAAGATTATGCCCCTTGCCGCCACGTCCGGATTTCGTCCCACTGCGGATATTGACGATGCAGCCACCATTCCCTGTCCTATTGCGGATATGCCCGTTAGACCGACAACAAGCCCTATGGCTATGCCTCCGAGCCCGAAAGCAGTGTTGCTCAGATCGACGCTTGCAGCCCCGCCCAGCAGACCGGCACCCATCATCAGCAGAACCGCGATGAGCAATCCGTAAACGGACTGAGTCATCGGCAGCACCTGAAGCACAAGCAATTTACCGAACAACTCGGGCTTTTCTGCTGTCACTGCAACCGCCGAACTTCCTGCAAGTGCAAGACCGAAGGCGGATGAGATACCCGCTATTGCGACTGCAAGCATACACCCCATCATTATGTTGGACTGCGTATTTCCTGCGTCGCCCGGCTGCATGCCGCCGCCTGCTGCGGATGCCGTTCCTGCCAGCATCACAAAGGCCGTCAAGGCCAATCCTATCGCTACTATTTTTTTCATTTTATTTCCTCCGTATATTTTCTTCTTATTTGAAACGGAACGAATTTCCTGCCGCCCCCCTCGTAGAAGCGGCCGAAGAATTCGACATACTGAAGGCGGAGTGAATGTATTGCTGCCCCCAGCGATTGGATGAGCAAATTTGCAAAGTGAGCAAACACAAGGATGATAGGCACGAAAACAATGCCGACATACGGAACGATGGTGGGCGTCAGCTCGGCAACGATGTTGAAAGCAAGAGCCATCCCGGCGGTGGCAAGACCCAACGCAAGCAGTCTCGCATAAGACAGCCAGTCGCCTATGTAGCCTGTCACGTCGAACAACCCCATTGCACCCTTCTCACGTACCAGAGCGACAAGACCTATAATCGTGAACAAAATAGAAATGTCTATGACGAGAGAAGAAAAGCCCCCCATGTGGAACAAATATTTTCCGATTAAAACCCCGCCGCCTATCTGAAGGAGGAACCACGATATCTGTTCCTTGAAAATCGCCTTTACATCACCCCTTTTGTAATTCTGGTACATGCCCAGAATGAAGCCCATATTGAGATGGGCGAGACCTATCAGAAGCGTAAGCACAAGAATGGTGAGCGGTTTATGCAGGGCATCTATGGGAAAGTGGGCGCCCATTATCTCGGCACTGTAAAGCGCTTTTGTCGGGTCGCCGTAAATGAAGCGAGGTATGAAGTCCCCGAAGAAACCGTTGAACATAAGGCCTGCAATGACCGTGGAAAGACCGAGCCATATGCCCAGAAATGACCAGTCCTTTATCATGCTGCTGTGCTTCCCTAGTTTTACATATGCGGCAATGGACGCAAGCAAAATCACCAGACCGTAGCCTGCATCCCCGAGCATGATGGCGAAGAATAATATGAATGATATGCCCATGAACATCGAAGGGTTGATTTCATTGTACTTGGGCAGGGCAAATAACTCCAGAAATGTCTTGAACGAACTTGCCCACTTCGGCATTTTTAGATGGATGGGCGCCTCCTCGCTGCTCCGCTCCGCCTTTCTGGACGAGAAAAACGCCTCGCCTTCCGTGGCGCCGTCAACCAGATTCTTCAGTTTTTCCGTGTTCTCGGAAAGGCACCATCCCTCAATCAAAGAGGTGTATGCCGTCTTGCCGAATCTTTCGGGGATTTCCTTCCTCTCCTTTTCAATCTGTATTTCTTCCCTCATGGCAAAAAGGGCTGCCTTTCTCTCTCTGTATATGTCCCTCAAACTTCCGACAAGTTTCTTCTTTTTCTTCTCCAGTTCCTTTTTTTCCCTTGCAATTGAATCCAGAGCGGCTGAGGGCATGCCTTTGCCTTCGACATTTATTTCGTCAAAACCTTTTATTTTCTCATCTATTTTCTCTTCGAGCGACGAGTGAGCCACCAGCAAAACCGCCCACGTGTCTTTCTCCCCTTTTATCTGCTGTGGCGGGGATATGAAGACATCCAACCCCTCCAGCGATTCGGTCAACATGTCGATGTCCTCGGTAACCCCTGCCTTTATGGTTACATATCTGGATTTTCCGAGCCATGATATGTCTATACCGAAGGGCGCCACCTTCCCTATTTTATCGGCAGTTTCCTTCAACGCCTCAAGCCTTTTTTCTATTTCGCCTATCCTGCCCTCCGCATCGATAACAAAACTTTCGATATCATCGAGCAGTTCATCCGCCCGCTTTATTTTTCTTCCAAGAGTATCCTTTTTGATTCCGACTTTTTCGGGAACGGACGGCTTCAATGCAGCCCTTATTCCCTTCTTTTTTTTCTTGTATTTTTTCAATATGTCTATGATTCTGGTCAGACGTAATTCGTATGAGGCGCATGTGCCGACATCCGGGTGCATCGTGCCTTCCTCCAGACCGTCAAGTTTTGAATGGGAAATTTCCATGAGCCCCGATTCATGCAAAAGTTCGACAAGCTTATCGCTGTGTCGGTCATGCGTGAGAATGTGAACCCTGCTCATCTCTGACGGAAATATCATACCTCCAGCACCTTTTTGACGATAATTTTTGCTGTCTTTTCAATGTTTGGCAGCGAAGACTCCTTCAGCCGCTCCGCATCCTTCTTGCCCTTTCTCTTTATTTTGGCAGCCTCCTTCTTTGCCTCCTCCAGAGCTTCTGCGATATGTTCGTCCACCTTTTTACGGGCTTTCGAGATTATTTTTTCCGCCTCCTTTTCTCCCTTTTCACCTGCCTTCTTGATAATCCATTCAGCCTCGCTCTTAGCCTTCTCCACTTTCTCCATCGCTTCCTTTTCCGCTTCCTTGACTGCACTTATCTCCTTGGATATCATATATGCCTGTTTGAATGTGATTTAATATTATAATCCTTTCTACATCATCCTTTCGACCGTGCCGTAAGGTTTGGTTTCCGAAAAAACCTCTCCCTGAAAACGGTAAATTTTCGTATCGCCGTCCGCCCATGCATCCGAAGGCAGCCCCGCTTTGACGCACGTCTGCGATAAAAATTGCCCGACGTCCCAGCCATATTCGACCGGCACCTGAGGAAGCAGCAGCCCCCGCCAGAATCCGCGCTCCGCTATGAGCCCGTCCCTCCCGACCTTTATGACGCTCAGGTATTCATCGGGGCTTTCTACTTCTATGAGTTCGGGAGGAGTTAATGCTGTCACCTCAACCACGACCCCGTCAAGCTCGTTTTTGCCGAGAGGTGGGAATCGGGGGTCCCGGGTGGCAGAAACGGCGGATTCATGTATCGCATCTTTTAACGGCATTATCGGCTCGGGTATGCCTATGCACCCTCTGAGTTCCTTTTCCGGGTATGTGTTAAGCGTTACAAATGCACCCATTTTTTTGTTGAATACCTCACCAAAATCAAAGTCAGGCATCGCCCTTCCACCAACATGATTCTCAACAACAGCCCTTGCATATTTCACTGCAGTCTCACCGTCATAATCCGAAAGCATGAATGATAATTGTGTGGGAATATTAAAGGGCTACTATGTTACCCCCCGAGTCAGGGCGAATCATTAGCCAATTTTGGCTTTGCAAAGCCAAAATAGCTGTTTAAGCTCCGCTCATTTTGCAAAATCAGCTCATTTCAAAATGAAAAATACAGATTAAAAACGGTGAATCCGTAGCCGTATCCTATCCGGGCAGGGCATCAACAAAAGTTTTATAACAGGGAATATGTTAGCAAATATATGTCCGTTATAAAGAGCATAGAACTCATAGGCAGTTCCCCTGACGGCTGGGAGGATGCTGTAAAGAGTGCGATAGACGAGGCAAAAAAGACCATAAGAAATATAAGGAGGGTTACGGTAAGCGACCTCGAAGTACTTGTGGAAGATGACAAGATAACATCATACCAGTCGAAGGTGAAGCTCTATTTCACCATAGAACGAGAAAAAATATAAAATAGAAGAGGGACATACATGATAAAGGAAAGGAGGAATAAAATGCCGAAGTATAGCACGATATCAATACCCAAGGAGCTTCATGAGGAGATAGAGACTTTGATAAAGAACAATCCGGGTCTTGGATATTCGAGTGTTGCAGAATTATGCAAAGAAGCGATACGCCTTCGTCTTTCGGAAGTCAGGATGGAGCAGAAAGAAGGGCTTCTGAGCGAGGTCGATATAGAAGAACTGCTCGAACTTCTTGAGGAGAGCGCAAGCAATAAATGAGGAATCTGCAGGTATAAGAAGACGAGAATGATCATTCAGGCTGCAGCTGATTTTCATGGCAAGGAGAGCAGATACCGTGCTTTCTTTGAGGGGCTGAAGGACAATAATCCGGATGTTGCCGTTCTGGCGGGTGATATCGATTCGAATCCCTCTTTTTTTGAATTTTTGAGGAAAGCGGAAATACCCGTACTTGTCGTTCACGGCAATATGGACAGCATCAATCTCAAGCAGGAAATCGAAAAATTTGATAATGCAATATTTTTGCATGAAAAGGTGTACGGCATCGGAGGTATAAACTTCGTCGGGGCGGGAGGCGGCAACCCCATGGTAAAGGAGGTATATTCCGCAGTTGACGGTAGATGGATTCCCATCCGTGATGCAGAAATTGATGTTCTTGTGACACATGTCCCTCCGAAAGGCGTTATGGACAGAATGGCACTTGGTTTTCATATAGGGAGTAAATGGGTAAAGGAAATCGTGGAGGAGAATAAGCCCCGCCTCGTACTCTGCGGGCATGTCCATGAAGACCCGGGATATGCCACCCTTGGAAAAACAGTTGTCGTAAACTGCAGTATAGGAAGGAAGGGGAAATATACCCTCATAAAAATGGACGATGAAAAGGACGGCGCTATAACGGTGAATATGGTTTAGATACCGGCTTTCACTTTTTTATCTGTTCGTGAACATTTGCCATCACTTCTTGTGGTGACGAACTTTCACCGCCTCGCCCCTCCTGCTGGCGACCATCTCATCGCCGCTCATAGACGCCACCCCCACAGCCCTGACATCCCCGTCATGCAGAACAACAACCTCATCCCCGCACCGTATGTTTTTGTCCGCATCGGTCACGCCCACGGCGAATATTGAACCATGAGGGGTGAAATCGTCTATTTCAACATAATATCTGCCTGCCTCCGCCAGCCTCCGCCCGCCCTCAAGCGTGAGGGATATAAGCCCCCTGCTTTCGACAATCATGCCGACCTGCTTGCCGTCGCAGAAAATTTTATAGCCCGGATATTTCCCTCTTATTCTGCACCCCTCGGCCATGTCGGGAGTTCCGAATTGATAGGACATGAGAGACTTGACATTTTCGAATCTTCTCAATGCTCCGGAAACTCTGTCGTATTTTGCCGACTCCTTTCTCAACGTATCGGAAAGATTGTCCAGAGACGAGACGGATGTGGGATGGCCGGTGCATGTTTTGATTCCGATATCCACAAAAGAGGATATATCTTCGGGCAGATGGTTTATTATGGCATCGTACCTGTTCCGTTCAAGATAAGAATCAATCTGCTTTTTCACCATATCCTGCTCGTCCAGACTCCATTTGCCCGTGACGGATATGTCGTAATGAGCTGCAGGGTATGCCATTTCCAGCTCCATGGGGACTATGCCCAGAGGCGAGGTGACAATAACGGAGTGAACCGCATCCGGATTTCCGCATGACTCTACGACCCTTCTGAATATGCGGTGGGACTTTGACATGGAGTAAGGCTTTCTGGCGGAGCACGGCAGAAGGAGGAGAATTCCTGCGGAGTTTGGCTTCACGTAGCGCTCAACCACCCTTCTTCTGAAACGTTCGATATCCGGACGGTCAAGGGAAAGAGGAGACGCAACCACCCGCCCTCCTACAGAAGGATACCTTTTCTCCTGAAAATCATAATGCTCTCCGTCAAGTATGCGGAGCATGGATGCGATTTCCGGCTGAGAAGATGCCCTTGTTTCCACCAGATTCCTCAACTCTCCGTTTCGTATTGCATTGCGAATCCGCCTCAATTCGGAGAAGGCGGCATAGTAGTTATGAAAAAGGATTCCCTGAAATGATTTGTCGCCTTCGAGGCATGAAGGGCACGAGCACTGCATTTCCTCCATTTCATCGGCATTGAACTTGCCGTCAGCGAAAAGAAAAACATTCTTCCTCGCATTTTCGACAAGAGGTATGGAATCGCACAAATCGACGGTACAGTATGAAAGCATGGCAAGGTGCGAAGGCTCGCCCAGCCCCGGGGCATAGAGCACTTTCTGATATCCTATGGCATCTCTTATCTCTGTAACCACCCTTACAAAATTTCTCGGATTTGAAAAAAGCTCGCGGGCATTGGAGAGAACATATATGGTTGCATCTTCCGATATTTTATCTATTGCCCTGCCGGAAATTACCTGTACGGACGAGGCATGTTTCTCGTTCCAGTCTGCAGCCTCGGCGTTCAACTCCGGCGAAAATGCGTAAGGATATACAAAAGAAGGGGGAATTGACGTTTCCCTGTCACCATCCGGCTCCGGATAAAAGAAACTGCCTGAAGGAGATATTGTCACTTTTTCTTTGTCTTTCTCCCGGGAAAGAAGAGCAGATGCAAACTCAGGAGCTTTTATCCTGCTGGATGAATACCACAATATATCCGGAGTTAAAATTTTTTCCCCGCCGATATCAAGTTTTCCCGTGCGGGTTGTGCAATCTCTCTTTTCTACCTCGAACTTCACGGTAAAAGATGGCTGGCACGTTTAAAGATTTTTTTGATGAAATTCACTGCATCAACTTTCTGTTCACCCAGTAATCTGGCTCCTTGCCGTCAAGCACTTTCAATATCTGCTCGGCGCATATCGTCCCGGCACGTATCTGCCCCTCCTTCGTTGATGCCCCTATGTGGGGGGTGAAAACAATGTTTTCCAGCTCGAAAAGAGGGTTGTCCTTTGCCGGCTCGTTCTCATAAACGTCGAGGGCCGCACCCGCTATTTTGTTTTCTTTCAGGACATTGTAAAGCGCATTTTCGTCGACGATACCGCCCCTTGCACAGTTTATGATATATGCGGACGGCTTCATTTTTGCCAGCATCTCACCGTTGATAAGATGGTGTGTTTCGGGCGTATGCGGCACATGCATCGAAATGAAATCCGCCCTTTCCATGACCTCCTCCACCGTCTCCACCTTCTCTATCCCTTCCGCCGCCAGCTTTTCCTTTGAGAGATAAGGGTCGTAGCCTATGACCTTCATGTTGAATGCCCGGGTATGTTCCGCAACAGCCCTTCCTATGTTTCCGCACCCGACAAGCCCCAGAGTTTTGCCGTCCAGCTCCACGCCCTTCAGCTTCTTTTTTGCCCACTCGCCTGCCCTCGTCGTTCTGTCAGCCCGGGGGAGGTGGCGGGCGAGGGAAATCATATGCCCGATGGTAAGTTCCGCAACCGATTTTGTTGCCCCCGTGGGCGAGTTGACAACCTTTATGCCCTTCTTTGCCGCAGCTTCGATGTCTATATTGTCAACTCCTATGCCTGCTCTCCCGATGACGACCATGTTTTCCGCATTGTTTATCGCCTCCTCCGTGACCTTCGTTCCGCTTCTGACCATGAGGGCATGGTAAGGGGCGATTTCCCTAGCAAGCTCTTCGCCCGTTATGTCCTTGAAAGTTACTTCATGATTCTTCTTCAACAAGTCCATTGCCTCCTCGGCGACTGCATCGGTTACAAGTATTTTCATTTTAATCAAGCGGTAAATGCAAATCGGGATAAAAGTTTTCTGCCGTCTATGCCAAATCCTTTACCTTCCCCATGTTTGTTCCGTCGAGCAGATACGCATGCGCATTTTCCATGTCTATCAATTTTTTCATGGGGCCCATGATGCCTTCCGTATTCACTGCCATGCCGCCGCACAGGGGATTGAATGCAGGCATGATAATGATTTCTGCGCCTTCATTTGCATTTTCGTATTTTTTCATCAATTCGTCCTTCTTCATATGCGCCCTTATCCAGCAGGGCTTCAGCAGGCTGTATCCGAATGAATCTCTCAGCCGTACGGCAGGATGGACATGCCCCATCACAATCAATTTAGCCTCCATAACTTCTTCGGAAGGCCATGAGTGACCGTGGATGAAACCTATCCCGCCGGACAAAAAGCCCCTTGAGCCGTAAACTCTTATGCCCCCGCCGCCCCTCAGCCCGCCGTCATGGTTACCCCTTACAATTATGATTTCGGCAATTTCCGTCATTTCCCCGAGAAAGAAATTCACGTCTTTCTTTTCATTCCTTACCGCAATTTCATATTCACTGTTTCTCGGTGAGGCAATCGTATGCTTCACGTCCCCCAGAATGATGAGCCGCTCCGCATCCTTTTCCCTGCATATTTTCCTGCATCTTTTAAGCAGAGAGGCTGTTTGAGAGGGTATGTTCGCACCCCTGATTGAAAACTCGTATTCCATGCCTATATGCAAATCTGCAATAACAACCGCTTTCATGGACGGCACGTAAAGAGCCCTTTCTTTGTATAGGGGAACGGCCAACATTAAAACCCTATGAAACTTTTGATGAGGGGCGAGAGAGTCACATTCAAAAAGAACGATATGTAAATGACACCTGCAAAGAAAAGCATGAGCAACCCGGTGGCTTTTCCCACCCCCTTCCCCAGCCGTTCCAGACCAATCAACCCGAATATCGATGACAGTATTATTCTTATGGGAATGGCGATGAACACCAGGGCAGCAAACCACGGAATAATTTCGAACGGGGCGATTATCCACTGCCCGACCGCAAATCCGCCTTTTACCGATTCCATAACCGCAGACAGTATGCTCTGCCCGAATTCATATCTTACCTCCCAGTCCCAGAGGTAAGCGGAAATGGCAAACGCCAGCACATAGATTGTTATGGCAAGACCCGTCAGCCCTTTATCATAGTCCTCTACATTCTTCATAAACTTCCTTCTTATCAGGGCTGCAACCAACCATACGGCTATCGCTATGGGCCACAAACCTATGATTTTATCAGGTATGAACCACAAAATCGTGCCCCTGTCGGTGCTGTAAAACCCACCGTCAATGACCGTTAGAATAGCTTTCATGTTAAGATGCACACTTTTTCCCATAACCGCCGCCCCCTCCCCTCTGAAAAACGAGAAATTTTTGACGGGCACGGAGACGCCGTCGATAGAGACGACCCCGCCGCCTGCGATGGCGCATGCGCCGTTGAGGTCGAAAGGCAGCGGCGGAAGTTTGATGTCGAATGCATCCAGCAGGCTGTTATCAAAACTACTGCTCCTTTCCACGGACACATTTAATGCTCTGTCCGTAGATATGCCAAAAATTCTTGCATTCATGGAAGCGCTGAATCCGCCTTTGAATGTTATGATAAAATCACCGTTTCCCGCCCAAGTTCCATTGCCTATGGAAACGTTGCCATTCCTTACATTCAAAATAGCATCTCCGCTGCATTTCATGTGCATTGTATCCTTCGTAATTATTCCTATCGATGTGCTATTTGAACTGTTAAAAAGAATGACTGCACATCCGAATTTTTCGTGTATGACTGCGCTCAAATTCATTTCTGTATCGCCCCCCGAGATGGTGACGTCCCTGCCGAAAAATGTTCTTTCGTTCATTCCGTCCCTGACAATTATCTCATCCGTGCCCGAAAAATGTTCGCCCGAGACGTTCTCCGATGCTATGATGCCATCGATACTTCCGCTTATCCCTATCTTTCCCGATAAAAACATATCTTTGCTGCCATCATAAGCGATGTCATGGCTTCTCGAAATTTCCATGCCGTGAGGATATGCAGAAATAACAGCCGAAAAGATAATGAGGGCAACAACCACCGAAACAATGGTTATCGTATGCCCAGAAAATACTTTCTTTTTATCTTCCCCTTCCTCGTAATCCATCATCTTGTTTATTCCTCCGGCGTATAAATATTTTCTCAGAGCCCTTTTTCTTTTCAAAAAAGAAAAAGTGCTTCATCCCAAAAAGAGCCCTTTCTTTTGAAAAAGAAAGCCCTCGGGGAAAGAAAACCAACCCTTTTGGAAAAACCTCGGAAAAAGAATTTAACTCTTTTTTTAAGTTTCTTTACGATGAAAC
>CAZQQE010000028.1:0-11998 GCA_964595325.1 uncultured Thermoplasmatales archaeon
GATGTATTCCCGAGCATCATGGGTCAAATATTACGACGGGGGCAATAGGGATGGTACCTCCTTCATGGGACTGGAGAAATGTGGGAGGAACCAATTATGTGACTGCCGTTAGAAATCAGGGAGGATGTGGGTCATGTGTTGCATTCGGAACCATCGGGGCATTCGAGTCGGACATAAAAGTCAAAGGAGGTCCGACGACCGATTTGTCTGAAGCGCATCTGTTTTTCTGCAGCGGGGGCACATGTGCTGACGGAGAATATGTATCCACAGCCCTTAATTACCTCAAAAATTATGGGACGCCGGACGAGGCATGTTTCCCTTATCAAGATCATGACATGTCATGCAGTGATACCTGCTCCGACTGGCAAAACAGGGCATGGAAAATAAATGACTGGAACTGGGTTTCTGGTAGGAGTGCCATAAAGAATGCAATTGTCAATTACGGCCCGGTGGTAGGGGCTTTCGAGGTCTTTGAGGATTTTTATTATGATTACCCTAATGAAAGCAGATGGCCAGATAATATTTACTACTATCAAGATGGGAACTCATTGGGATGGCACTGCATTGCAGTCGTAGGATACAATGACAACCCGGGTTACTGGATTTGCAAGAACAGCTGGGGCTCCGGATGGGGCCTAAACGGTTATTTCAAGATAAAGTACGGGGAATGCAGTCTTGAGGATAATATTGCGTATATTGATTATCAGAAGACCGGAAATGCTCCGCCCAGCCAGCCGTCACGCCCTTCGGGTCCAACCCATGTAAATGCCAGTGTTTCCTACAATTATACCACCTCTACCACAGACCCTGAAGGCGATAAGGTACAGTATCAGTTCAGCTGGGGTGATGGGTCATTCAGTTCATGGTCACCTCTTGTAGATTCGGGGCAGAGTGTAACAATGTCTCACCAGTGGAGCAAAACAGGAAAAATATACTATGTGATGGCAAGGGCGCGCGACGAGAATGGGAGCATAAGCAGTTGGTCATCATCTCTGAAAGTATACTGCGGTAATGTTAGGGAGAACCATCCCCCCATGGTGCCTTCCAAACCGTCGGGACCTACAAACGGTTCGGTTCTTAAGTCATATGAATTTTCCACATCGTCAACGGATGCTGATGGAGACTACATATCATACGGATGGGACTGGAACGGCGACGGAACGGTAGATGAGTGGATAGGAAGCTATCCGTCAGGACAGACGGTCACGACCTCACATATGTGGACTTCGGGAGGTCTTTATGTATATAACGTTCGGGTGAAGGCGAAGGATATAAGGGGGGCAGAAAGCGGTTGGTCAAGTCCATTAGTGGTGAGAATTAAACCGAACAGCCCACCGGAAAAACCTTCCATAAGTGGCCCGTCAACAGGTATAACGGGCGAGAGCCTGGTTTATCATGCGTCTACTACGGACCCGGATGGAGACAAGGTTTATTACATGTTTGACTGGAATGGCGAGCAGAGCGGATGGATCGGACCATACAAGTCCGGAGAGGAAGCGGCTGCATCCCATATATGGCGCACTGAGGGCACGTACACCATAAAGGTGAAAGCTAAGGACAGCTACGGTAAGGAAAGCGAGTGGTCAGATCCGTTGCAAGTAGCCGTGCCCTTGGTAAAAACATCTATGGTGAGCGGCCTTTACATATTCGGGAAGGAGATAATGCCGCTTAGAGTTACTGTGGTAATCGGCAGTCTGCCCGTTGAAATTTATGCAGACGGCATCTCGAGAGTTGATTTTTACCTCGACGGTATTCTTCAGGGGAGTGACGGGCAATCACCGTTCCAGTGGGTTTTCTGTAACAATGCATTCGGTGTACATACAATAGAAGCGAAGATTCACGATGAAAACGGGAACACCTTTTCGAGAGAAATGAGAGTGTGGATGATAAATATTTGAAGGCACTTTTGTATTCCGACGGGCGAATGCAGATATAGTTAACCTTATTTCGCCACTTTAGTACCTAACTGATATGTTTTATTTTTCATGAGAATACATTTTCCGATATCTTTTCTCTGGGCAATGGTTAAGTGGTAAAGTCAAGCCGTAAAGCCAATGTATTTCGCAAAATCAGCTCATTTCAAAAATGAAAAATACAGATTAAAAATCGGTAAATCTGTAACTACTCAAACAGTATCCTTTCAATCGATACACTTAAAAAGCAATTTTATATATTGGTGTAAGGTGCAAAAATGATAATTAAAGGCAGCAGTGCTTTTCTTGCATTGGGTATTGCTTTCGGGTTATTTATGACATTTTTCATTCCTATGTCTATCGCAGATACAAATCAGCCCCCTCATGCAGATTTCTACTGGACGCCGTCAAGCGGTATAAAGACGGGCGATACCGTAACATTCCACGACAACAGTACAGATGACGGCACGATAATAGCATGGGAATGGGACTTCGGGGATGGAAACTATTCCATAATTCAGAACCCGACTCATGTATACTATAATAACGGCAGATATGATGTGACCCTTCGCGTAATAGACAATAACGGTTCCAATGATTCTGTTACAAAGCAGATAACGATACTCAACCGCCCTCCTGTGGCGGATGCTGGCCCGGATCAGGTAGTTAACGTGACGCTGGTATCATTTGACGGCTCGGGCTCCAGCGATATGGATGGCACTATAGTTACTTACAGATGGAACTTCGGTGATGGTAAGACAGGTACGGGTGAAACCACGACACATAACTACAGCAGCGATGGCAAATATGTTGTCACGCTCAATGTGACGGACAATGATGGAGCAAGCGACGAGGATACGTGCAATGTTACCGTTGATACTGTTGCGCCGGTTACAAACATATCATTTAACGGTACGGAAGGCAATAACGGGTGGTATACGAGCAATGTCACCGTGACAATACTGCCAAGCGATGCAACTTCGGGAGTGGATGCCACATATTATTCAATAAACGGCGGCAACTGGACGAACTATACTTCACCATTCATAATTTCCGATAACGGAGAGACTGCCATTGAATTTTATTCGATTGACAAGGCGGGAAACAAGGAGGCGGTTGAAAATTCGACGATAAAGATAGAAAAGACAGCGCCGAATGTTTCAATAAATAAGCCGAAGGAAGGATATTTCTACTTTTTCGGCAGGCAACTGTTTCCTACCGTCAGAGATAAAACGATAGTTCTCGGCAGAATAACCGTGGAGGTAACTGTTACCAGTACGCCCTCCGGGATAAACTTCGTCCGGTTTTATGTCGACGGTACCGTAAAATACAATGATACAGAATCGCCCTATACATGGATGTGGGGTATGTCGCTGGGAAGGCATACGCTCAAGGTAGAGGCAGTTGATATGGCGGGTCACAATGCAAGCAAAGAAATGGAAGTCACAATATTCAGCATTTTGCCCGGAAGAAATAACAATTTATATGCGGAGGAGAACCCTGACTTCATCGCTTCCTAATTTTTATGGTACAACTAAATTTTAATACCATATCCATTATTCCATGGAGGGCCCGTGGGGTAGCTTGGTATCCTTGTGGCTTCGGGAAATCCTTTCCAAAAGGATTAGAAAAAGCCATTGACTCGAGTTCAAATCTCGACGGGCCCATAACAATTTTTTTAAATTGCTCTCGGATAAACTTTCAGCGGGCGTGATCTAGCGGTTAGGATTCAAGCTTCCCAGCAGCCTTTTTCGCTTCGCGTAAAGCGCTGGCGGAAAGGAAAGGGGAAAAGCTTGCTGCCCGGGTTCGAATGATGGTGTGCCTTTTTATGGCATCCTTGCGAAAATCCCGGCGCCCGCATTTTTATCTCCGTGCTGTAAAGAGAAAGCGATAAATATTGGCAGAGCTATTGTTTGTCATGGCGGGAGAGAAATTGCTTGCGTTGTCTGTTCTTTTAATGGTACTCTTGCCCGGTTGTATCTCGGATTCCGGAAATTCGGGAGCCCTT
This sequence comes from uncultured Thermoplasmatales archaeon, assembly GCA_964595325.1. Taxonomy (GTDB): domain Archaea; phylum Thermoplasmatota; class E2; order UBA202; family DSCA01; genus VBQP01. The sequence goes on from CAZQQE010000028.1 coordinate 3,922, forward strand.
TCTGTAAAAATCATATCCGTTGGTGAAAAAGATATGGTTTGCCACTTCGGGGAGCCGATAACTCTGAATGTGACGGTCAAATCATCTGCCCCGCTGGATAATGTTACTGTTGTTGTGGTTGGCTTAAAAAATGAGCTTAAACAGATGAAATTGCATGAGTCCAAATCGGTTGAACTTTCCGGAGGAACCAATGTTATTTCGTTTTCGTACTGGGTGCCCAGATGTTCTCCGTGCAATCGTCTTGACCCGGGTACTTACCAAATCAGAGCCATCATTTCCCGTAACGGAGAGGTTCTGGCAGAACGCTCGGGAACCATGAGACTGGTTAAATAAGTATTTTTATATCCGTACCCTATCCTCTCTTTATGAACCGCAAGCTGGTAGCAGGTATTATACTTTTGATACCTTTTTCCTACATATACGGGCTCTCCTTTTTATCTCTTTTTTCTACAGGGAATGTTTCAATCACGCCTGATTTGCTTCTTTTTTCTCTTTTGATGAATCTGCTTGTCATGGGAGGCTCATCTGCAATTTGCATTTATGTGCTTTACGGGGGAGGAATCGGTAACGTTTTCCATAAACTGTATTTCAAAAAAGAAGGAACTGCACGTTCTGCACTCATGGGAACAACCTCGGCAACAATATTTCTCCTTTTTCTCGTGATGATAGCATACATTCTCCAGCTGGCGGGCTATAGCACAGAAAATAAACTGGCGAACGAAATAGCCAGCGGTATAAACCTTCCGTTGCTGTTCGCCGTTCCGTTCCTCTCGGCATTGAGCGAGGAAATTTTCTTCAGGGCTTTTTTGCAGATGAGGATGGCAAAATTTTCAGGCCAACCGGCAGCCATACTTGTTTCCTCCCTTCTGTTCGGCATCGCCCATCTATCTTATGGCAATGTCCTGCAAGTCGTGGTTCCGTTCCTTTTCGGCATCGTTCTCGGTTATCTGATGATGAAGAGCGGTAACATTGCCGCCCCGTTCTCCGCCCATTTTGCGTTCAACTTCATACAGCTTGCGGCAGTGTTTTTATCCTAGAAAGAATGATAAATGCCCTACCAATATGGATGGCATGAAAGCGCTTGTTATGGGCGGGGGGAAGATGGGGCTGGCGATAGCGTATGATATGGCAAGAAGCGGTGCGGATGTTCAGGTGGGCGATGTTAATAAAGACTGCATGAAGAACATGCCCATGCTCTCCGGCATGGCGGAATTTGTGCACGTCGATGCAGGAGATGCCCGCCAAGTCGAGGATGCGATGAGGGGAAAAGACGTGGTCATAAGCGCCCTGCCCTACGACTTCAACTACGGCATGGCAAAAATGGCGATAAAGTGCGGTGCAAATTTCTGCGACCTCGGCGGGAACATTGACATCGTGGAAAAAGAGCTTTTGCTCGATGAAAAAGCGAGGGGGGCGGGGCTGGCGGTCATCCCGGACTGCGGGCTTGCTCCCGGCACGACGAACGTGCTTTCATCCTATCTCATAGAAAAAGCGGATGCAGAGGAAATGCATATCCGTGTCGGCGGTCTGCCCCAAAATCCTGAGCCGCCCCTCGGCTACGCCATTGTCTTCTCCGTCCACGGTCTGGTGAACGAATACGTGGAGAAGGCAAGAATAATTCGCAACGGAAGGGTGGAGGAGGTTGACTCGCTGACAGGCATCGAGAGCATATCCTTCGACGAATACGGATTCGGAGAGCTTGAGGCGTTTTACACATCTGGCGGCACATCCACCCTGCCTAAAACATTTCTCGGCAGAGTCAAAGAGCTTGATTACAAGACCATACGCTACAGGGGGCATTGCGAGAAGATAAAGTTTCTTAAAGACATGGGATTTTTTGAAGACGATGCCCGCCGGTTCACCGAAAAAATCATGGAGAGGGCGCTGGGCGGAGGCAAAAGCGTGAGGGATGTTGTGCTCGCCCGTCTGGCTGCTATCGGCAGTGCCGGCAATCTTTCCATTGATGTGGTCGACCGTTACGATGAGAAGAACGGCATATCTTCGATGATGAGGACAACGGGCTTTCCGACTTCCATTATTGCGCAGATGGTTGTGAACGGAGACATCGAGGCAAAAGGCGCCATGCCTCCCGAGGCGTGCGTCCCGCCGGAAAAATTCATCGGTGAACTGAAGAAAAGGGGCATAGCCGTAACGGAAAAAAGCAATGTTTCCGACGGTTGATGAATACCATTTCATAGTCGATATTACGTCCTGTGCCTATATGCCCCTATGCACTTTTTATGACCTCTTTATTATTTTATGATGCTTCTTGCCTTTCCCACCAGATAAAGCGAGCCCGTTATGCATATCATGTCATCCCTGCCAGCCATCCCCGCCGCCTTTTCTACTGCCTGCCGGACATTTTCGGTTAAGGTGCATTCCCTGCCTGCATCCTCAAGCATGGCTGCAATTTCATCCGCCCCGGCAGCCCGCCCCCCGCCGGCGGTTGTGGCTATGACATGCCCTTCCGGAAGCAGTTTTATCATCGCAGGGATGTTTTTGTCCCTCATGGCACCGAATATTATGAAAAGTCGGCGGTAATCAAAATCCTTCAGGGCTTTTTTGAACGCTTTCATGCCCGCGGGGTTGTGCGCTCCGTCCAGCAGAAATTGACCGATGCGTTCCATCCTCCCGGGCAGTGTCGCATTTTTTATGCCTCTCGTTATGCTTTCCTTTTTTATGCCGAGCAGCTCGGCGGTGCATACAGCAATGGCAATGTTGTCCCCCTGAAACATGCCGTTCATGGATGTTTCTAGTTTGTATTTCTCCCTGCCTTTTACTTCGAACACCCCCGGAGAGATGCGTTTCCATGTAATATCTATGCCCACCACATGCAGTTCGGCGTTGCATTCCTCTGCTTTCCTCTCTATAACATTAAGGGCATCACCCCTGCATGCGGTCACCACCTTCCCCCCCTTTATTATGCCTGCCTTCTCGAATGCAATTTTCTCTATGCTGTTTCCCAGATATTTTTCATGCTCCATAGAAACGTTCGTTATGGCAGTGATATCTGCATTGACAACATTCGTGGCATCGTATCTGCCCCCCATGCCTACTTCCAGCACCGCAAAATCGACCCTTCCGCTGAAGTGCATGAGCGCTATGGCTGTCATGGCTTCGAAATACGTCATTCCGTTGTCGTGCTCCATAACCACGTTCGCAAGTTTCGAAAGCTCCTCATCACTTATCTCTTTGCCGTTCACTGTTATGCGTTCATTAACCCTCTCGAGATGCGGCGAGGAGTATATGCCGACACGGTAGCCTGCCTCCTGCAGTATTGAGCCGACAAACCGGCACACCGAGCCCTTGCCGTTCGTCCCCCCGACATGCACTATCCTGTAATCAATTTCTATGCCCTCCGCCGCCTCCCTCATTCTCTCCAGCCCTAACTTTATCCCCCTGCCCTTCAACCCCTCCAGCCATTCGATGCCTTCCATCAGAACCCTTCCGGATAAAGCACGTCGGGCAGCGCATGTTCCATCCACGAATCCCCGGGCAGGATGCGCACTTTCCTCCCTTCTATTTTCAGCCTTTTTTGCTCAAACAAATCTATGCTCCTCGGCAGCAGCTGGTGTTCGACCCTGAGAATGCGCTTTGCCAGAGCATCCCGGTCATCGCTGTCGTGAATGCGGACGGCAGCCTGTAGTATGATGGGCCCGCTGTCTGTCTTTTCATCCATGAAATGTGTCGTGCATCCCGTTATTTTGGCACCGTATCGGAGAGCATCGCCCTGCCCGTCTCTTCCTTTGAACGCCGGGAGCAATGCCGGATGTATGTTTATGAGCTTTCCGTACCATTTGCGCACGAATTGCGGCGAGAGAATTCGCATGTAACCGGCGCCCACTACCAATTCCGCCCCCCTCTCCGTGAATGCCTTGTCGATTTCGTCCTCATGCTTTTTTTTGTCCGTGCCGTCGGAAAAAATGGCATCTATGCCGTGCTTTCTCGCCCTTTCAAGTGCAAATGCATCCCTGTTGTCGCTCACGACCGCAACGACCTCCCCGTTTATCCTTCCGTCCTCGCACGCATCCATTATCGCCTGCAGGTTTGTCCCGCCGCCCGATGCAAGAACGCCCACTTTCAGCATGATTGTAAATTGCCGCAGGATATAAGGATTTAACTGTGATGACACTGACAATTTTACATCGATTTGAGATATATCTCCCGCATGTCGGCGGCGGAGGCGGGGCGGGGGGTGATTTTCAGAAGATGGCTTTTGAGCGCATCATTTACGAATGTGTCAATCATGCCTTCATCTGCGCCCATGTCTCCAAGGCTTCTGTTCATGCCCACCCTTTCCAGAAATTTTTTCATGCCGTCGATGCTCTTTCCGGCGGCTTCCTCCGCTGTCATGCCTTTCGTGTTTTCTCCGAGAAGGGATGCAACGTATGCGAACTTTTCCGGGCATGCGGGATACGTGAATTCCATGTACGCTATTGATAGGGCAGCCAGCCCCTCGCCGTGCGGTACGTTGAGATGCCCGCTTACCGGGTGTTCGAGGGCGTGGAGAAGCGTTGTCCTGCCGACGTCTATCGCCAGCCCCGCCAGCGTGCTTGCCAGCGCCATCTTTTCTCTGGCATCTATGTCGTTGCCGTTCCGGCAGGCGTTTTCGAGGTTGTCGACGATAATTCTCATCGCTTCCTTTGCGTAGAGCTCGCCGATTGGCGTTGATTTTTTGGACACGTACGATTCCAGCCCGTGGAAGAAAGCGTCTATTCCGGTGGAGGCGGTTATTCGGGGGGGCATGGTCTTCATGAGCAGGGGGTCGACAATGGAAAGGAAGGGATACGAGCAGCTGTACCCCTGACCGTGCTTTTCTCTTGTTCGGGGGTCTGTCAGAACGAAGTAACGGTCTGCCTCGCTTCCTGTACCGGCTGTGGTGGCTATTTCGATTATCGGCATAGACCCGCGGGGCGTTTCTCCGGAGAAATAGTTTGAAATGGGTTTTTGTTCGAATGCCGCTATCGCTATCGCCTTTGCCGCATCCATGGCGCTTCCTCCTCCGAGACCTATGACCATGTCGCATTTTTTGGCAAGCTCTGCGCCTTCATCAACCGTGGCGTATGAAGGATTTGGCTCCACTCTGTCAAAAACCTCGGCTTCAATTCCTTCATTGTTCAGACGGGAGAGGAGTTCATCAGTTGCCCCTGTTTTTTTCATGCTGTGCCTGCCGGTAACGACAAGCGCCTTTTTTCCGTATTTTTTTGCCAGCATGCCCGCTTTCTCAAAACTTCCGACGCCGAAGTGTATTTCAACCGGGTTGAAATGGGTGAACGATTTCATATTTCATCAATAATGTTTTGGATATAAGTAGGTAACGGCATTTCGAACATTATATATCCGCTATCTCGTTATTTATCCATGCCATCCCGCATAGCAAGGGTTACAGGCTACTCTCCAAGAAGGAATGAAACATATAATCCTGCAATCCGTGATTCGGAGGAGGCATTCAGAAATTACAATAAGGGGAGCAGGTACAAGCCCATGAGGGCAAATATTATTGACTACATTGCTCTTGTTTCCATACTCATGGGGTTTGTCTTCATATTCATGGGATTTTTTTTCGGGGGCATACTTGTCCCTGCGGGTGTTTTTCTGGAGCTGGTGTCTTTGTCCGTTGGCAAGCATAAGCCTTATAAATGATGCTATATTATCAGCCAAGATGAAAAAGAGCAATCCGCATGTTACAGAGCTTGTCAGTTACCTTTATTCATCGGCAGAAAAGAATGATGCGGGCATATGGAAGGCTGTTGCAAAAAAGCTGGAAAAACCGTCCCGCAACTGGGCCGAAGTTAATGTAGGGAAGATAGCAAGACATCTGAACGAGGGCGAAATAGCACTTGTCACCGGGAAAGTTCTCGGGGATGGTGAGGCGGCGAAAATGGAAGTGGCAGCCTTTGATTTTTCCGAAAGTGCAAGAAAAAAAATCGAGGGAGCAGGAGGAAAGTGCTATTCTCTCAAAGAGATAGTTGATAAAAGCCCGAAGGGGAAGGGTATACGAATAATTGGTGGTTAAAATGGCAGCAATAGTAGATGCAAGTGGAGCGACACTGGGCAGGCTTTCCTCGATGCTGGCAAAGCGTCTGCTCGAAGGTGAGGAAATAGTGGTTGTCAATTCCGAGAAGGCGATAATAGTCGGCAGTAAGAAGGAGATAGAGAACAGGTACACTGTAAAGAGGGAAGTAGGCGGTTCCAAGCGAAAAGGTCCGTTTTTCCCGCGTATGCCCGACAAAATTTTAAAGAGAACGGTGAGGGGAATGCTTCCGTATCAGCGGCCCAAGGGTAGAAAAGCATATAAAAATCTGAAGACATACATAGGTGTGCCGGAAGAATTCGAAAAAGAAAAGTTTGAGAAAGTCAAGCAGAGTAATCCTTCAAGTTACATGACTATCAAAGAACTTTCGGAGTATCTGGGGATATCATGGTAAAAGCAGCAGTGGTTCAATCGGGAAAAAGAAAGAGCTCAATCGCAAGGGCTGTGGCAAAGAAAGGAAAGGGCGTTGTCAGGATAAACAGCCTCAGACTTGACGTTTATCAGTCCGAACTTATAAGAAATCTCATATCGGAGCCTGTCGAGATGGCAGGGAAGCACATGGACAAAATAGATATAAATGCGAGCGTGGAGGGCGGCGGTCCCATGAGTCAGGCGGAGGCGGTGAGGACTGCCATTGCAAAGGCGATAGTCGCTTATACCAACGACGAAGCGCTGAGGAACATGTTCATGGAGTATGACCGTACGCTCCTTGTGAGCGACACCCGCAGAAAGGAACCCAAGAAACCGCTGGGGCGTGGTGCCAGAAAGAAAAGACAGAAGTCGTATAGATAAAATGATAATACCTGTAAGATGTTTTACGTGTGGAAAAGTCCTCGGTTCGATATTCGAGGAATACAAAACGAGGGTTTATCTCAACGGAGAGGACCCGAAGAAAGTTCTGGATGAACTGGGCGTCAAGAGATACTGTTGCAGAAGAACAATCGTGTCGCATCCGGTCATGGTCAAAGACGGCAAGGTTGAGGAACTGATAGACGAGGCAGCCAGATACGAATGATTTTTTCTGATATCTAAAAGAAAAAAGTATAAATGACTTCTACTTTCCTGTGTAAGCACAGCGGGCGTGTGGCCTAGCCAGGATATGGCGCTGGCCTTCTAAGCCAGCAGTCGTGGGTTCGAATGCATGGGTTGTTACGCGAGCATGCTCGGAAATCCCACCACGTCCGCTTTTTTTGTTACAAAAATTCAGTGAACGAGCATTACCTTTTTTGTAATGGATTCCTGTACTATGTTTTTCAATCCGTCGAAGCCCATGCTTCTCGGGATGACTTTTTTGGCACCTGCCCTGAGCATTCTTGATGCCCATGCCGAATTGGAAAATGCGGTGAAGCCGTATATCGTCGCCTCGGGGTCGATATCCATAATCCGTTTTATCGTTTCTATTCCGTTTATCCCCGGCAGTTTCAAATCCATGATGACTATGTCAGGCTTTCTCCCCATGGTCATCATTTCTCCGTATGTTTTAACTGCATCTTCTCCGGTAAATACGGAATGGATTCTCACGTCCAGCGGGGACAAGTATACCTTTATCAATTCCTGAATGGATTCTTCATCGTCCACCACCAATATTTCTTTTTTCATTATATCACCACTTTGATTGCTTTTTGCTATCAAAATGTATGGGCGTGAAGGTATTTAAAGATTCCTTTAATTTGCGACAGATACGCTAAAATTAATATATTCTCCTCCATTCTCTATTTTGCTTCGGGGCCCATGGTCTAGCTGGTTATGACGTCGCCCTCACACGGCGGAGGTCCGGGGTTCAACTCCCCGTGGGCCCATTGAAACTTTTTGAGAAGTTTGGAAAATATGGCAAAGGAAATAAAATTTCAATACGGCGTGTTGAATCTCATTGTGCGTGACAGGGCTATTGGCAATTCAATGAGAATTATGACACACAGCATCATCATAAAAGTTATAAATGAAAGTTGAATTCACCCCTCATGATAAAAGAATTTACCTCATCATCAGGAGATATAACGATAAAGATAGACTACGATAAATGCGACGGCAGTGCAAAGTGTG
>CAZQQE010000029.1:0-11829 GCA_964595325.1 uncultured Thermoplasmatales archaeon
ATAATACAGATGGAGGTGTTCTATATGTCGGCGGTTCCGGCCCGAACAACTACACGAGCATACAGGATGCCATAGATGATGCAGAAAACGGCTACAACATCTACGTTTATTCCGGAATATACCATGAGAGGCTTTCTATATACAAGTCAATAAATTTGATAGGAGAAAACAGAAATACGACCATTATCGATGGAGGGGGAGTTTATGATGTGGTAATCATTTTAGCTGATTCAGTGGTCATAAATGGATTTACAATACAAAAAAGCGGTAGTGAGGGTTCTGAGGCAGGGATCCGTGTGCAATCAAGTTATAACATCATCACCAATAATGTAATCACAAAAAATTTTGAAGGCATATACCTTGATTCAGATCAATACCTTGATTCAAATCATAATATTATAAGCAATAATATCATAACAAAAAATTATGATGGTATGATCTTACGTGATGGCTCTAGCTATAATCATATCTTTAGCAACAGTATTGCCTATAACAAAGGGGCAGGCATATGGTTTTCTGGCTTGAGTGGTTACAATTTCAGCCATAACAATATATCCGGCAACATTATCAATGGATGTGGAATAAGTTTTTCCAGTTCCAGCCATAACAATATATCCGGCAACATTATCAATGGTGGTGGAATAGCCCTCCACTATTCTGACAGCAATTATATTTATGACAACACTATTATCCCTGGTAGCTATAACAGGGCTGTCGTTATATATCTTGATTTTTCCTTCAATAACAGAATTACACACAATAATTTTATGAAAAACTCTGCGGCTTCCTTTCATTTCTCATGGGTAATGGGCCATAATCCTTACACCAATAACTGGGATGGGAATTATTGGGGACGGCCCCGTATTTTGCCCAAACCCATTGTTGGATCGTGGGCCCCGTTTCCATGGCTTAATTTCGATTGGCATCCTTCCATCCTGCCATGGAGCCGAGCCCTACGGGAATTTTACGTTGGGTGATGGCAGACATAAGTTATACGGGGAAAGAAACGTTCCCCTTTCGTTTTATACAGGCAAAATAAATATATACTGAAAACGATTTAGTAGCCATATTACAACAGGTGAGATAGTATGAAAACAACAAAACAAAAGAAATTTTTCAGCGTGCTGGTGGTCTTGATATCTTTAGTAATCGCATCCTCTGCGTTTGCGGAGGGAAACGGAGGACCCCATGCCAATTTTAACTGGGAGCCTTTAACGCCGACGGATTTGCAGGTTGTGAACTTCCATGATAATTCTTCCGGAGGAGCGATAGTATGGGTATGGGATTTCGGTGATGGCAATTCTTCATGCGACCGCAACCCGTCTCATACGTACGGGGACAACGGCACTTACACGGTGCGCCTGACGGTCTGGGACAGCGGCGATGCCATGGATACGATAACAAAGAATATCACCGTTTTGAACGTCCCGCCCGTCGCAAATGCCGGGGGAGACAGGATACTCAACAACCGTACCGTGCTCTTTAATGCCTCCTCTTCGTATGATGCGGACGGAAGCATTACCGCCTATTCATGGAATTTCGGTGACGGCAGCAGCACTGCCTCGGGTGTCACAACGCACCATACGTACGGCAACGACGGCACATACACGGTCAAGCTGAATGTGACCGATAATGACGGTGCATACGACGAGGATGCAGTACAAATCATTGTAGATACGGAAAGCCCCCTGACCAACATAACCTTGGATGGAATGGAGGGCACTGGCGGATGGTATGCCGGGGATGTTACCGTAACGCTCAATGCTTCAGACACGCTGTCGGGCGTGAACTACACGAAATACAAGATAGACGGAAGCAACTGGACTTACTACAACGGGTCTTTCGTCATAAGCAAGGAGGGTGAAAATATCTTAAATTACTATTCCGAAGACAATGCCGGAAATGATGAAGTGGTTAAATCGGCAGATGTAAAAATCGACAATACCCCTCCAGAAACAAACTATTCCATAAACGGAAGTCTGGGGGACAACGGCTGGTATGACAGCAATGTCACCGTCATATTCAACGCCTCAGATACGCTGTCAGGTGTGAATTACACGAAATACAAGATAGACGACGGTGACTGGATTGTCTACAACGGAAAACTGGATATAGGCAGCGATGGCAACCATATCATATATTACTACTCAGTTGATAACGCCGGGAATGTAGAGGCAGAAGCTAACTTTACATTCAAGATAGACAAAAATGCACCCTCGGTTTCTATAACGGTACCCAAGGACGGCTACCTGTACCTATTCGGGAGAGAGATAATGCCAACCATGTTCGGGAAAACAAAGATAATAGGCAAACTCACAACGGTTGCAACCGCATCCGACAGCCTTTCGGGCGTACAATCAGTTTATTTCAAACTGGACGGTAAAATACTATGGATAGACTTCAACGCGCCCTACGAGGTAGAACTTCCGAAGGCACATCCGAGAGGGGTTCACACCCTTACTGTCACCGCATACGACAATGCAGGTAATTCGGCCACGACCGGTGAGATAGATTACATAAAGATATTCTAGACCTCAAATACCACTTTCCCCCCATATTCTATCTTTGTTATTCTATGATAGGGTATCATGCCGTCTTTTGTTTTGAAGAAATGCTTTTCCAGTTCCTCCACCTCGCTTCCTGTAACAAAGGCAGTATCGTTTTCACTTCCCCTGCTTGTATACCATATCCTGACCTTATCGAAATCATAGCCTTCATGCCATTTCAGTTCATTCAGCAAACTTCTTTTGTCCATGTACAAAATTTTTATATACTGGCTCAACATATTAGCTTTTGCTGTTTTGAGACGTGATATTATGGACATGGAAAATAAAAAGGGAACGACAACAATAGGACTGGTGTGCAAGGACGGAGTGGTTGTTGCCACCGAGCACAGAGCGACAATGGGTACAATGATAGCCCATAAAGTTGCAAAGAAAGTTTACAAAATAGATGAGCATCTTGCCATGACAACTGCAGGTCTTGTAGGTGATGCCCAGATGCTTGCGAGGTATTTGAAAGTGGAAACCGACCTTTACCGTTTGCAGAGGGGAAGCAGAATTCCTGTCAAGGGCGCAGCAACCCTTATGTCAAATATATTGAATCAGAGAAAATTCGCCCCGTTCTATGTGCAACTCATAATAGGGGGTGTCGATACCAGCGGCCCCCATGTATTTTCGATAGATGCCGCCGGCGGCTCCATCGAGGACAAATATACGACAACAGGCTCCGGTTCACCTTATGTTTTTGGTGTGCTTGAAGACCACTACAAGGACAACATAACGGTTGATGAAGGAGTTGATCTTTCGATAAGGGCTCTTTCCGCAGCAATGAAGCGTGATTCTGCCTCTGGCAACGGAATGGATATTGCCGTAATAACACCGAAGGCTTACAAGGAAATAACACAGGAAGAAATCGAAAAAAGGAAGAAAAGTCTTGAAATAAGTTAAGAAGAGATTATATTCATGTCAGTTGAAGACATTTTGCAGGAGATAAGGGAAGAGGTTAAGGCGACTTTACCGGCGTCTATAAGAGTCACAGACATAGACTTCGAGGGCGCGCAGCTTGTCATCTACACCAAAGACCCTGATAAATTTGCGGATAACAGCGATCTGGTTCGCCAGCTTGCCAAAAAAATCCAGAAAAGGATAGTTGTCAGACCCGACCCGTCCGTTCTGGAGACCATAGACGTGGCGGAGGAGAAGATACGTCATCTCCTGCCCGAGGAGGCAAATATCGAAAATATGTATTTCGAGCCGGATATAGGAGAAGTTACGATAGAGGTCGAAAAGCCCGGAGTCGCAATAGGAAAACACGGCTCGCTTTTGAATGACATAAAGAGAGAGATAGGCTGGACTCCGAAGGTCATACGTACACCGCCGATGCCCTCCAAAACGGTTCAGGAGATAAGAGGTTACATCAGAGTTAATGCCGATGAGCGCAAGGAGTTTCTGCGCCGCCTTGGCAGAAGGTTGCACCGGGGCGTTTCAGATGGTGAGAAGTGGGTGAGAATGACTTCCCTCGGCGGATACCGTGAGGTCGGTCGCTCCTGTACCATGCTCTCGACACAGGACAGCAAGGTTTTGATTGACTGCGGGGTGAACGTTTCTTCCTCAGGCGGCAGCTCGCCTTATATCCACCTGCCGGAGGTATTGCCTCTCGAATCAATTGACGGCGTGGTGGTGACGCACGCTCATCTCGACCACTCCGGTCTTGTCCCTCTGCTATACAAGTACGGGTACGACGGGCCCGTTTACTGCACGTATCCCACGAGGGACGTGATGGTTCTCATGCAAATGGACTACCTTAAAGTTGCCGCAGATAATGCAAACAAGCCCCCGTATCTCTCCGAGCACATAAGGGAAGAGATAAAACATTCCATACCTCTCAATTACGGAGATACGACAGACATCGCCCCGGACATCAGATTGACAATGCACCGCGCGGGCCACATTCTCGGCTCGGCGATATGCCACTTCCATGTCGGGGACGGACTTTACAACATTGCATTCAGCGGCGACATAAAGTATGAGCAGACATTGCTTTTCAGCCCTGCAGCCACCCATTTCCCCCGCCTGGAAGCGCTGGTGCTGGAGTCAACATACGGCGGAAGCAAGGATATCCAGCCCAGCAGGAAAAAGGCCATAGAAAAGATGAAGGATGTAGTGCAGGCAACGCTGGAGAGGGGCGGAAAAGTCCTCATCCCCGTGTTTGCCATAGGGCGTTCCCAGGAAGTCATGATTGTTCTAGAACAGCTTATGCGAAATAAGGAAATTCCTGAAGTTCCCGTTTACCTCGACGGTATGATATGGGAAGCGACGGCAATCCATACGGTCTATCCTGAATACTTGAACAGCAAACTCCGTCAGATGATATTTCAGGAGGGAGAAAACCCGCTGATGGCAGACATGTTCATAAGAGTGGACAGTTACGAAAAGAGAGAAGAAATCCTCGATAGTTCCGAGCCCGCTATCGTTCTCGCAACAAGCGGCATGATGAACGGCGGTCCGGTCATGGAATATCTGAAGAAATGGGGTGACGATGAGATGAGTTCACTCGTTTTTGTCGGATATCAGGCGGAAGGGACATTGGGAAACAAAATCCAGAAGGGTTACAAGGAGGTCACGGTTGCGAACCAGACGATAGAGCTCGGAATAAACGTTGAGACATGCGAGGGTTTCTCGGGTCATTCGGACAGAACGCAGCTCATGAACTTTGTAAAGAATGTGAGCCCCAAGCCGAAGAGAATAATTGTCAATCACGGCGAGGAATCAAAATGCCTTGATTTTGCATCGAGCATATACAAGAAGTACAAAATAAAGACGCTTGCCCTGAAAAACATGGAAACCGTGAGATTCCGGTAAAGTATCACCTGTATATCTTGCTTCTATGGGCGATTCCGAGAACAAGTATTCCTTTACGGGTTTTTGTATATATCACGCGGTAATCCTACACATGATACTTGAACAATCCTTTGGATTGCCCGGAGAGAGGAATTCCATGTTCTTTTTCCCCGGAAAAATTCCTCCCCAGATGCTCTATAATTCTTATTGCCACTTTTCTGTCCAGATTTTTCAAATCTTTGATTACGGATGATTTGTATTCTATTTTAAAGCCCGAGTTTTTCCCTCATTTCCTCGCTTGAAATGATTTCATCATCCTTATCTCTCAAACGCTCCAGAGCAATCAAATAATCGGCATATTCTTCCATATAGGACTCTATTGCCTTGCGTATTACATATGTCTTTGAACGTTCTATGGAATTTGCCAGTTCGTTCAATTCATCTTTAATGTATTGCAATGTATGACAAATGTGGAGTACGGAAATTATTTCGCCATGATTAAAATCAATCGAAGACATCACATACTTATACCAAATTCCAATATAATTGTATGAAGCGCATTGCCCTTGTCCTGCTCGTGCTTTTTCTTCTGTATTTCATTCCAGTTTCAAATGGAAGCGACGGGGCAAAAAAGGTTTATGTCGCGCACATCGATGGCATGATTGCAGGGGGAACAGAGAACCAGTTCGAGAAGGCGATAAATATTGCGGAGCACGGAAATGCTGCTGCTTTAATCATAATGCTCGACACACCCGGCGGTCTTTCGGATGCAATGAAGGGAATAATAAAGGACATAGAAGAGGCAAAGGTGCCCGTTATAGTTTATGTCGCACCGGAGGGGGCATATGCATTCTCCGCCGGGGCGTTTATACTTCTCTCTTCCCACCTTGCGGCAATGGCACCTTCCACCGCCATCGGCGCCTGCCAGCCCCGCATCATGAATCCCATAACAGGCACGGCGCAGGAGGCATCCCAGAAGGAGATAAACGCTTATGGAGCATACATAGAAAGCATTGCTGCCCGACACGGGAGAAACGAAACGGCCGCCCGACGATTTGTCACGGACAACCTTGCCTTTGACCCGTCGCAGGCTCTGGAGAACAATACCGTTGAAATTATTGCAAACAATGTGGATGAACTGATAGAAAAGGCGGACGGAATGAGAGTGAGAGGGGCGTTGAACGGCAACGATAATGTCACACTCGACCTTAAAGGAGCAAAGGTCGTCGACATAGGATGGAATTTCAGGGACAGAGCGATAAATTATCTTACGGACCCGCAGATAGCATCGCTGCTGCTCACCATAGGCATGATGGGATTAATATTCGGCTTCCTCACGCCCGGCTTTCATTTGCCGGAAACCCTGGGGGCGATATTTCTCGTGCTTGCGCTTTACGGGCTTTCCTATATCGGCATAAATGCTGCCGGCATTTTGCTCATCGTACTTGCGTTCGTATTCATCGTGGTGGAGGCACATACTCCTACCTTCGGATTCTGGACAGCCGCTGCAATAATATCCTTCATTTTCGGCATTGTTTTAATACCCGCAGCCAATTCTATATATGAAATGCCGACAGACTGGTTTGTTTCGTTCCGTGTGACAAGTATCATAGCGGCGGTTGCCATAGGGGCATTTTTTGTATACGCCCTTGCAGCCGTACTCAGAGCAAAAAGAGCGAAGCCGAAGATGGGAGACGAGGAGTTCATAGGCATGGAAGGCATCGCCATAACCGACATCACCCCGAAAGGGGAAGTGAAGGTGAGGGGCAGGATATGGGAGGCGGAGGCGGCAGACGGGGAGACCATAAGAAAAGGGGACGAAGTTATCGTAACAGACAAGGAAAGAATGGTTTTGAAGGTAAAAAAAGCGTAAATAATAAGTACCATTAGCACAATTTAATAACATCCTGGGGAGGATAAAATGCTGAAAAAAGAAACGTGGATAAGGCTATCCACAGACAAGTGGGAATATACCCAAAAGATAAAAATCCAGAGCTGATTCACTGCATACTTTAGAGGAGCAGGATGAAGCCCTATAGATTGAGAAGGAAGAGGATAGCCAGAAGGAGAATAAATCGTCTTTTCGAAATGGCCGAGGAAATGGCACTGGAAGGCAGGCTGGAGCTTGCAACCAGATATGTCGAGATTGCAAGAAAGATAGGCATGAAATATCTGGTTAGGTTGCCGAAGCAGTACAAAAAGAAGTTTTGCAAGAAATGCCATTCCTACTTGCTGCCCGGCGAGAACTGCACCGTCAGGATAAAGAGAAAGACGGTGGTTGTGTCATGCCATACATGCGGGCATGTGATGAGAACACCTTTTGCGAGGTAACATGGACAAACTTGAAGAAATTGAAGACAGGATTAAAAAGTGCACCGAATGCCCTCTCCATCTAACACGAAAAAAAGCCGTGCCCGGAGCGGGAAGCAGAAATGCACACATAATGTTTATAGGAGAAGCACCGGGTAAAAACGAGGATGAAATCGGCAAACCGTTTGTGGGAAAGGCAGGACAATTTCTTGATTTTGCGTTAAGCAGCGTGGGATTGAAAAGAGAAGAAATTTACATAACCAACGTTGTCAAATGCAGACCACCCAACAATAGAGACCCGAAGGATGAGGAAATAGAGGCATGCGCCCACTATCTCGATGAACAAATAGCAACCATAAAACCGAAGGTGATATGCACGCTGGGGAAATTTGCAACATCTTACATTCTTTCGTCTTACGGTTTTGATACCGAGCCGATATCAAGGATACACGGCAGGCTTTACGTATCGCCTGTTGCAATGGTGAAAATTATCCCGATGTACCACCCCGCCGCCACCATATACAATCCAGCCCTCAAAGAGTACTTTTTAAGGGACATGAATCTGCTAAAAACAGTGATTGAATGATATATATGTAAAAGCATCTCTACGAAAATCACAGCCCTAAATCGCCATAAAAATAATCCTTGTGAATGATGATGTACCTCACCAGTTTCTTGCCGTATTCCGTAAGATGCCCCTCCTTGTCCACATAACCGAACTCCTTCAGCTTTTCTAGCAACCTCATATCTACCTTTTCCGGGTCGTCTTCGCACACCCTTGCAAGGGCGATTATGCTTCTCGCAAACATCTTCGCACTTATCATTCCAAAATTATTAGTATGCCATAGTATGTAAATTTTTATAAAAATTTTGAGAAACAAATACCGGTAGCACTCAGGGAGCATCTACCACATGCCGAAACGTACCGCCCAGCCGTTCCTCAAGATGGTATTCATTACAGGATTCTTTATTTCCCGGGGCGTGAATCTGTAATCATAGATTTTTCCTACACCGAAATTCTCGTTTATACCCCATCTCTTTCCGATCTCGTAATCGAAAATCACCCCTCTGAAGAACCCGCCGCTAACACGCACATGTGTTGGGCCGGCTTTCCATGAAATTGACTTTTTCACGTCGATGAGGGTGACCTCCTTCTTCTCGTTGTTAAATTTTATGTGAAGCTCGTAGATTTTCTTAAGCCCTGCCTTTGCCAGAATCTCCCACCATTTGGCGTCTACATACTTCCAGGTTACGACAAGGGTGTTGCCCTTTTCTTTGACCATGACCGGTGCGTCAAACTGGTTAATCTCCATGATTTTTTCTCGCAGTTTTTCTGGGGATTCAGGCGCACCCTCACCGGGGAAGTAAAATACCTTCTTGGCCACGAAGTCCAAGTAGGGTATGAGCCCGATTACGAGAAATAATGTCTCTATCAGTATTCCTGCTGCAATAACAGAGTCATTTCCGCCCCATAGGGCAATCCATAGATAGAACAAAAGACTCCAGATCCCCATATAAAGCAATAGCAGACCAATGGCAGCAAGGAACCTCTTGGCCATGTCAGTAGCATTTCCCATTATAATCCTCCTTCACTGTTTTGGTTGAGTGATTTTCAAAAACTCCCGTCCATCTTATAATATTTTCTGTTTTTATTCCGGTTTGTATATTCCTTAAACTATTTCCCATTATTTGAGATTTCCTTTCCATCTTACCGAGTATTTGAGCTTCTTTTTTGTGGGCTTCATCGTCTGAAAAGATTCTGAACAGGTGGGAAATCTTTTCGGGACTATACAAGAAATCAAGCTTTGTCAATGAAAATTCATTTTGTTTCGATATACCTTTTCACCATATACTTTCTTCATGATTAACAGAGCTACATTGCAGCTGACTCCAACAGCATTTGCAACCACTATCGGCATATCTCCGCCCACCACACCATAAAACAGCCATAAGCTCATCCCGATAATTAAAACGAGGGGCATATAGTATGAAACATCATCCAGTTTTTTGGTTCTGAATCCTCTTGCCAGTTGAGGAACAAAGCCTGCAGATGTTATTCCTCCCGCCAGAAGCCCCAATATCGTCCAATCCATAAAGCACTATTGCCCCGGAGATTTAAATTTTTGGATGAATAATTGCTGTTTCCTATAACCTTTTTATGAACTCATAAATTCCCTCGGCTATGTCCTTCCAGCTATCGTTATAGAAAAAGTGATGGCAGCCGTCATACAACCTGTATTCCGCATTGTATTTCTTGGCTATTCTTCTAACCAGCTCGGGAGCACATAATTTGTCGTTCCTTGTCGCAATGAAAAGGAGAGGGCAGTTCACCTTATTTTCATCCACCGCTATTCTATTCATTCCAAGCTCATATGTAACAATCGCCGATTCCTTATCCAGTTTTTCATAGATGCTTCTTGCGTCCTCCTCCTTCACCCCGACCAGCATATATTTTTTAACATACTTGTAATCTTCTTTGAAGGGTTTCCCTATGATAACTTTCGGTGCATATTTGGCAGAGGCAAACACTATGCTGCCGCGAAACTTCACCCCTTTTGGTGCTGCAGAGCATATGGCGACGCCACCCTTTATGGCGGCTTCTTCCGCCACTTTCTGGACAATCAAACCACCCATCGAATGGCCTATGACCACATCTTCCTCCGTTGCCATTGCCTTTACTTTATCCACATAATCCCGAATATGAACTTTCCTCAAATCCAGCCCTTCCCTTAAATTTACTGCCTTGCACGAAAAACCCCTTTCGGTAAAGTAACTGACAACAGGACGCCACACGTCGGCATTGGACAGCATTCCATGAACAAATATAAGCACAATCAAAAAAGATGAGAGAACTTAAATAGATTGGCACTCCACCGATTTACGGTGGCTCTTCGTTTATCAACTTGTATAAGTTGAAGTAGTGGCTTGGCGTATCAAACGCTATTTTATTTCCCTCGGCAAAGCTCACAACAATGTCACCTGTTTCGGGGCATGCAACCCACATATTCCACGCACGATTGAAGCTTGTTCCTTCTGTGATTTTTATAAGCATCTTCAGCACAATGTCAGTATCTCCCCTGTATCCCTCCTTAAACATCTCCATGGAATCATTCAATCCCAGATTCCCCAGATTTTTCTCCAGCAGATTGCTCATTGCCCTGTAGCTGTTCCATATCACAAAGTAAGGCTCATTGTTGGTAAACACCCGCAGGAGGCCGGCGACCCCCGACGGATCATAATGCTCCCGCTGTGTGGCGGCGAGTTCAGGCGAGATGAAAAAATTTGTTCTTCTTACAACGTGGTCGATAGCCCAGAAGGGGGGCGTTGATTCCACAGGGTCGTTGTACGTGCCCACATAGGAGTGATTTGCAGTAACCTCGACAGCATATCCGATGGGCACATTGGCATCAGACAAAATAAAACTCCATCCGAGTGTGCTATTGGTCGTCAAATATTTTATTGCCTCTACGGCATTTGAAGCATGGTCGAGAACCATCTGGAGACGTATCAATGCAGGAGTTCCGTGAATCGTCTGGTCATTGCTCCAGCATGTATGGATGCCGATTGCTATCCCCTTTTCGTTAAACCCGCCGCCCCCGCTCAAAGAGCCGGCTATGGAAGGAGAAACAGACGCATATCCGCTTTCCGGCTTCCTTACAATCAGGACGGAATTATCATGAGCGTATCTGCCTGTCACAGGATCCTGAATATCCATGGGCAGGTCAAAACTTCTGAAATGGTAAAGTTTTCCATCTTTTGTTGCGTTACCCCAGGCCGATATGCCGAAGC
This sequence comes from uncultured Thermoplasmatales archaeon, assembly GCA_964595325.1. Classification (GTDB taxonomy): domain Archaea; phylum Thermoplasmatota; class E2; order UBA202; family DSCA01; genus VBQP01. Next base: position 11,442 of record CAZQQE010000029.1, read on the forward strand.
ATCCCAGGTCCCACGTCATAACAGCAGTGTATGCCGCAGCCACTTTTTCAAATTCAATATCTGCCCCATCTGCAAGGCCATGCATTTCCTGTAGATATTCTTCAGGTATGTATTCCTCTGTAACATTCCACATTTCAAGAAGCTTTTTGTAGGGTAACGATGCATCTTCCAGAAACGCTCTCAAGTCCTGCTGCACTTCATTTCTGAGAAGAAAGCCGTGCTGATAACCCATTTCATAATTTGAGCCACTTATATGAAGTATTTTCACCCCGCCCTTTTCCTCCAGCCACCCCCCACGAAGTGAATCCATGCTGCCCTGAATAGAGGTGTTGCAGGTATGAAGATTGTTTTCCATTCCAGTCGCAGGTATAAGAACTGTTATCGCCAC
>CAZQQE010000030.1:0-11459 GCA_964595325.1 uncultured Thermoplasmatales archaeon
CCCCTGTAAAATGGGTGGAGTTTCATTGCATCTTTCCCCGGTTTTTCCGCTTTCTCAATCAATTCTTCCTTGGTCAGTTTGCTCTCATTATTATCTGCCACTTTAATCACGGAACTGCAATGAAAAACATGTATATACGGTTTTAGAATTTCACCATCTTTGCCTTTTCCTCCGCCTTTTTCTTTATATCCTCTGTAAGATTGTTGCCATGGCTGTCTATCGTAACGACCAGCGGGCCGAATTTTTCGACATCAAAGACCCAAAGGGCTTCCGTCATCCCGAGTTCTTCCATCCAGAATACGTTCTCAACACGCTTCACTGCCTCAGCAGCAAGAACGGCAGCTCCCCCGGTAAATGCACAGTACACCGCCCCGTGTTCCATGCACGCTTTGGCGGTCAAATCTCCCATGCCCCCTTTGCCTATAATCATTCTCACTCCAAACCTTTTTATGAACTCGTGCTCGAAGGATTCCATACGGATGCTCGTTGTTGGCCCCGCCGCCACGACCTCCCATTCCCCGTCCTTTCGCATTATGGGGCCGCAGTGAAATAATGCTACCTTCGAAAAGTCTACGGGTATCGCCTCCCCTCTCTCACTCATTTCCATTGCCTTCTTGTGAGCCATATCTCTTGAAGTCACTACCGTTCCGGTCAGATATAGGATATCCCCCGCATGGAGTTTCCTCACATTTTCCTCGCTCAAAGGCGTTTTTAATTCCTGTGCCATTTTATCTCTCCTTCTGCATTTATTGTCATGCCCGCCCTTCTGTCAGCCCAGCACTGGACGGCAATGCCCACGGGCAGCGATGCCGGATGACGGGCAGCTACTTCTATATGAACATCCAGAACGGTCGTCCTGCCACCCAGACCCATTGGTCCTATACCCGTCGAGTTTATCGCCTCAATCAGCTCCTCCTCCATTTTTGCAATCTCTGGAATGCCGCTCCGTTCCCCGACAGGGCGAAGCAGAGAGCGTTTTGCAATCTCAAGAGCTATGTCAGCCCCGCCGCCTATCCCCACGCCGACAATCGTCGGAGGACATGGATTACCGCCTGCACGAACCATCTGTTCAAGCACGAATTTTTTGATGCCATCCATTCCCTCGGAGGGTTTGAGCATCCTCAGTGCGGACATGTTCTCGGAGCCACCGCCTTTGGGAAAAGCTATGATTTCGCATTCATCACCTTCCACCAGCGCCCAATGAATGAAGGGTACATGCTTCCCGACATTGCCGGAAGATTTTCCGCTCAGTATGTCCACGGCATTCGCCCTCAACGGCACATCCCGTGTCGCCTTTTTCACGCCTTCGACTATGCTTTCTGCTATCATGCTTGTATACGGAAATTTCGTCCCTACGGTGACAAAAAATGTCTGGGTTCCGGTATCCTGGCAGAGTGGTTTTTCCTCCTTTGCAGCAAGTTCAATGTTTTTAAGTATCGAAGAAAGCTGCGTCCTGCTGTTTTCCGTATCCTCCGCTTCCATCGCCTTTTTCAGGGCGTTGACAACATCTGTCGGAAGATTCGTGGAAGCAACCTTTACCAGTTCGGCAACTGCGTCTGAAAATTCCTCTTTGTTCATTCTGCTCGGGTAGAAATAAAAATTAGCTTTTAAAATTATTGGATAAGAAGGGAGGATAGGCAAAAAGAGCATCTAGGAGGGGATGGGATGCACTCTAACAACTACCAGCCTATCCTTCCCACAGAGAGTATAGTTCTTTTTAATATATTTAACTTTCGGATTTTTCAGGGCTATACCTCGAATACTAGCTGCGGCGAACGCTCAAGAGTGATTTTCGGCATCTTTGCTTTATACGAGTTCCTTACTCTGATGTCATATTCTCCCCTCTCGATTTCCTCGAGCATCTTTCGCCCTTCCTTGCGCCCTTCCTCGAGGCTCATGTTTATTTTAAGCACCTCGCCCCTCCCCACCCAGTTGACCAGAAAGTTCCACACGGCTCCTGCACCATATGGCAACCCTTCGAGAAGCATCATTGTTCCCTCCACAGGGTAATTCCACATGCCGGTCGGGTCGTCGCCGAGTTTGGCAAGAGGAACTCCCATGGCTATCTCGTATTCTGGCGTAAAGGTCGGGTCTGCAACAACCCATTCTCCGTCAATCAAGACTTCGGCTGTGCCGTGAAGCATGAACGCTCCGAATGCATCGTACCAGTCCTTTACGACTGGAGAAACAGCCACCGTAGAGTTGTACATTGATTCCACAAGTGCAAGACTGTACAACCTGTATCTCGCCGAAAGACCGCCCGCTCTGCAGAGAGCAGCAAAAAGGGAAAGCTGGTGGAGGCATGTACCACTTCCTCTTTTCAATGTCGCAACAGCCCCGTCAAATCCGACAAATGAAAGCTTTATATTGTTTTTCACAAATTCGAAAACAGCCTCTGCATACTCTCTGTCAGATTTTTTGAATGCACCGAGTTTATTCGCCAGCGCTATTATCTCCGGGGCATTTGACTCGCAGAGATGTGTCGGTCTGAGGTAACGTTCATTTGATTTATTGTATGGCATACCCTCTCTGTACTCCGGAATCTCATACGGAAGTTCCGGCATTTTCATGTTTTTCAGATATTTCTTTGCAGCCCTATTTGCTTTCATAAGCACTATAGGGTGCTTTATCAGGGCTTTCAGCAGTGCTGGAAATGTTCTTATAGATATCCTGAACATCTTCCATGGCATTATATACCCTTTCTCTCTTATTTCTCTCCATTTCCTAAACATCTTAACCACTCACCTCACTTAAATCGTTCATGAGCATTTTTCTCATCTCCTCGGCGCAGCCCCTGATTTCCTCGCCCGCCATTCTTGTGACCTCGGGCTCGAGCACGGGACCGGGCCGTCCGCAGGCAGGGCATCTCTCCAGAAGTTTCACCCTGTCGCCTGTGAAAATAAATCCGGGATAACTCATCGCAAGGGCATCAAGAAATGCAAATTTCCCGTACTCGCCGTATCCGACGGGCTCGTTGTTATCGTCAAGCACCATGGGATGATAGTAGTTGTGAGGGATGTGCAGATAATGCCCCTCCGGGCACTGTGTCATGAACCCGTTTCCCTCCACCATTGCATACAAATCAAGGCATTGATTTTCCGGTATGCCTATAAATTTCTTCACTTTCTCCCTGAATTCATCCACGGGCATTCTGTGGTTCTCCTGAGTTTTCCATCCTCCGCCCGTCATCACTGCGCCCCTGTCCCCGAAATCGAATTTCAGCCCTTCCCTGTCCATCTTATCCATAACCATATTGAGAATGAAGGGGGCACCTGCAAAAAATATCCTCTCATCGGTTTTTTCAAGTTTTTCCATCCATTCTATTATATCATTTACCATTTTTTCGTTCATCTTTTTTGACGCAAGTTTCAGCATTCCCGCCATTGCTTTTTCCTTCAGCCCCTTGGGCCGGCCCATTGATATTCTTATGAGATCAGTCGTGATTTCCCGGTCTATTGCAGCCCTTACATCCTTTATCGCATCAAAAAGAACAGATGTGACCTTCCCGACATAAAGATTCGTTTTGAAAGAGTGAGGAAACAGAAGGTAGGCATGAGAATCATACTTCCACCACTTATGAAGCATCTCTATGACCGATCTGGCTATTGCGTATTCCGCAGATTTAAAAGTTCTTTCGTCCCTCGGAATGAATGTGAATTTTCCGGTGGTGCCGCTGCTGTATGCCACGGTTATTCCGGCATTTCCAAAACTCTTTATCACGTCGTCAAATGAAGGATTCTTTTTTTCTATTTTTATTTTTGGTATGTCGCCTGTCATTATGTTGGCCAGCCATAACGCAAAATCTTTGCCAACAGGATAATCCTTAAAGAATTTATGAGATACAAGAGGAATTTTTGTCAAATCGTCAATGGTTTTTATATCATCTGGTTTTACATTGTGTTCCACGCAGAAATCATGATAAAACTTGTTGTTTTCATAATGATGATTGAAAGCATATCTTATTGCATCAAGGCGGTATTTCTCCGCTTCTTTGACACCGGTCGTAAACATCCCTTCCGATTGATACAGGGCCTTTTCAGGTGGTGTAAGCTCCCTTCCCTCTGGAATGTACGACTGCAGCCTCTTATTCAAATCACCGATAACCGAACTGATTGCTATTTCCATTTTATCCCGTATAGATGCAGTCATCTAATCTCTATAAATAATGTTTTTCTAAACAATGCTTTAAGGGAGTTAAAAAAATTTTTAACAGCAATACCTGATATCATGTGCCTGCCGAAAACAACTTTTATATAAGACATCGCCATTCCGATTTCATCGCGATTGATATGGCATCTCAGGATATAGTAGAAGCGGTTAAGAAGGCATTGGATGAAGAACATAATCCGAAAAGGAAGTTCACTCAGTCCGTAGACTTGGTAGTTAATCTGAAAGATGTGGATATGAGCAACCCGGCGAACCGCATAGACGAGGAAGTATACCTGCCGAGCGGAAGAGGAAAAAGCGCAAAAATCGGAGTGTTCGCAACCGGTGAAATGGCACTGAAAGCCAAGGATATCGCAGACGCCGTATTCAAGCCGGAGGACATGGAAGAACTGGCAAAGGATACCAAGAATGCCAAGAAAATAGCTGAAACATATGATTTCTTCATTGCAGAAGCTCCCTTAATGCCGACAGTCGGTAAAACCCTCGGTAGATTCTTCGGTCCTCGAGGAAAAATGCCCCTCCCCATTCCGCCGACTGCAGATGTATCAGTAGAAATTGAAAAGTTAAGGAATATGGTACGAATACGTTCCAAGGATAAAAATACATTTCACTGTCTGGCGGGCAAGGAAGATATGGATCCGGAGGCTTTATCGGAGAACATAGAGGCGGTTTTAAAGACCGTGGAAGAAAAACTGGAAAGGGGAAAAATGAATGTGAAGTCAGCATACGTCAAGACTACAATGGGCACTCCTGTCCGGGTGATATGATGCCAGCAGAATGGAAAATAAAAGAAGTTGAAACATTGAAAGAATTAATTTCTTCTTATCCTGTAGTGGGTATAGTCGGTATAAAAGGTATACCTGCATCACAAATGCACGAAATGAGAAAAACCCTCAGGGAAAATGCGGTGGTAAGGGTTTCAAAGAACCGTCTTATACAGCATGCTCTGAAGGATGAAAGCGAGTTATCGAAACTCTCGGAGTTTATAGAGGGGGAGAGCGCTGTTCTGGCGACAAATATGAACCCCTTCAAGATTTTCAGACAGCTCGAGAAGGCAAAGATGAAGGTGCCTGCAAAGGGCGGAGAAATTGCGCCCGAAGATATCATCGTGGAGAAAGGAAAGACACCTTTCAAGCCGGGTCCCATAGTGAGCGATTTGCAGAAGGTCGGCATACCTGCCGCCATAAGAGAAGGCAGTGTGATGGTTGAAAAGACGGTCACCCTTGTAAAGAAAGGGGAGGCAATACCGACGGAGGTAGCAAAGATGCTCACCCGCATGGAGGTATATCCACTCGAAGTCGGGCTTAATGTAAAAGCGATTTACGAGGAAGGTCTGATGTTCACCCCGGAAACACTGGGTGTTGATATTGACGAAATTAAAAACAATTTCCGCACAGCTGCCCGCAATGCACTTGCGCTGGCCATGGAAGCAGGCTATCCTGCAAAGGGAATAATGCCCCAGATGTTGCAGAAGGCATATCGCAATTCATTCAATCTTGCTATGGAATCCGGCATATACACACCGGAAACCATAGAGGAATTCATAAAGAAGGCTCATCGACAAGTGTCGATTCTTGCAAAAGAATTAAAAAGCGAAGCTGAATGATGAGGAAGGTGAAATAGATGGAATATGTATATGGAGCAATGCTTCTCCACTCTGCCGGAAAGGATATAACCGAAGATAATCTGAAGAAGGTAATGGAAGCAGCAGGCATAGGAGCAGACGATGCCAAGATAAAAGTACTGATATCCTCCCTTGAAGATGTCGATATAGACGAGGCAATATCAAAGGCTGCTGTCGCCCCTGTTGCTGTGGCTGCACCAGAAGCTGCAAAGACCGAGGAAAAGAAAGAAGAGAAGGCAGAAGAGAAAGAGGAAGAAGTAAGCGAAGAAGAAGTGGCAGAAGGACTGGGTGCTCTATTCGGGTAATCGCGCCCACCTGCTTTTCCCACACAGTATGCAGGGCTAGTTTTAGCTCTGGCTTTTTATTTTGTTTTTAAGCTGTTCCTTTATTTTGTCTCGGTCAGTTGTATCGAATCCGAAATACTCGTAAAAATAGGTTGTAACCTCAAGAATTTTGGTTCTCCCGTGCTTCTTTGATTTCACGAACCCGAGTTCCTCGAGTTCTCTGGCATGGTCATATATCTTGCTCCCGACCATGTTCTTTATCTCCGACTGCGCCACGGGCTGGTAATATGCAATAAGTGCAACCGTCTTCAGAAGTTTTTTCGGCACTTCCATTCCAGAAAGTTTCCGTCCGTATTCCGCATATTCCGCACGAAGCTGCATCGCATATTTTTCCCCCGCCTTCGAAACCTCTATGGCAGTCTCGCCTTTCGCCCCCCGCTTGCCGTACTCTTCCATGAGAGCATTGATGGCATTCATCACTTCCTTTTTACCCAAATTGACGGCATCGCATATCTCCTCGACCGCCACGGGGCGCCCTGCAGAGAATAAAGCCGCTTCCACAATTCGTAACTTATCAGCTTTCATGGTGATGGACATTCTTTATGTAAATCGTGCCGTAAGGAAAATTCTCCTGCCATATCATTATGCGGTTTTCACGGGCAAGGAAAAGTAACGAAGATATCGTCATGACTACCTCTTCCCTATTTTTCTCATCGCATATCTCACTCAGAGGCATCGCCCTGCCGTTCAACTTGCTCAGCCTGCCGAGTATTATGTTTATCTCCTCCTCTATGTTTTCCTGATGCGCATTTTCCCCCGCCTCCCTCCCCGCCCGTTCTGCAAATCTTTCCCGATTCTCATCCCTTTGCTTTCTCCTTTTTTCATTTATCTCCACCTCGCTTCTTGCCTCCTCGAAAGCGTTTATTAGTTCGACAAGTGTTACCTTTCTTTCCCCCTTTCTCCTGATTTTCTCCTCGAGTGGCGGACCCTTCTCTATCACGGCCCGCGTGTAAGAATAACTGTCGTCTTCCATATACCAGTCCGGCACTTCCCCCCACTCTTCCTCGCTCTCTTCCTTTTCCTCGATGAGAGTGACCATTCTGTCCGACTGGAGTTTGAGAACCTTCCATGCCATCAATATTATTCTTCCTGCAGTGATGAGGTCTATCATCCCGGAATGCCTCACGCGGTCCAGATACATCTTCGAGAAAGAGGCGAGGTCTATGTCCCACGGGTCGAGCTGCTCTTCCATCACAAGTTCGAATGTGAGTGCTATCGCCCTGTCAAACGGGTCTTTGACGTAGGGACTGCCTGCACTGCCCGCCATTTCTATGTATTTGTCTATGCTTTCCTTGCGGGAAACATCGTCCTTTTTCAGGAGTATGTGACTTATTATCTCTTCTTTCATTTTACCTCAACAATCTCCTCTACCTGCTCAAGATTTACATTTCCGATGAGCGTCGATACGCCTTCCTGCATCGTAACCCCGTAGATATGGTCGGCCTTGTTAAGCGTGACTCTTCTTAGCGAGATGGATATGAACTGTGTGTTCCTAGAACGCTCCTTCACCATCTCCGCAACCCTCTCCGCATTTTTCCCGTCGAGAAACATGTCCACCTCGTCAAGTATGTAAAACGGTGACGGGTCGTATGCCTGAATCGCAAAAATGAATGATAAAGAAGCCATGCTTTTCTCCCCGCCGGAAAGGGCGTTCAGACGCATTGTTTTCTTGCCTTTGGGGCGGGCTTTTATTATGAGTCCTCCTTCGAACGGATTTTCAGGATTTTCAAGCATCAATGTTGCCTCGCCCCCTCCCAGAAGTTCGGTGTATATCTTCTCGAAGTTCTCCTTCACGGCATTGTAAACCTCGTAGAAGGAATCCTTCTTTTTCTTCTCTATTTCGCTCACAAGGCGGATGAGGTTACGGCGCTGCTCTTTCAGCCTCGCTATGTCCTCCTCGAACTTTTTCTTCCTTTCGTCCTGTCGTTCATACTCCTCAAGCGCAAGCATGTTCACAGGCTGAAGTTTCTCCATTTTGCCTTCCATATCTCTTATTCTTGCCTTGAGCTCGTCAACTGATAAAAGCTCTTTTTCGTCGAATTTAACATCTTCCGTCTCGATCATCATCTCCGCCAGGGTCTGCTCCAGCGTAGGCAGGCGTGATTTTGCTCTGGATATCAAATCAAGGGAGGTCTCCATTTTTGTGGAAAGGGAGTCAATCTTATTCTCTATTTCAACGCTCTCCCTGTAAAGACGGTCTCTCTCCTTCGTAAGCCCCTTCATCTTACCGAGCATGTTCCGCTCCACTTCCATGAGGGCTTCCATTTTATCCTTGTTCTCCCTGTACAGTGCATTCAGTTCCTTTATCTGGGAGGAATATTCCTTCTCCTTCTTTGTTATTTCCTTAATTCTGTCGCCTATTTCGTCAGCCCTTTCCGTCACCACTTCCATTTCCTTGGAGAGCGTTTTTATGCCCGACGAAATATCTCTTTCTTCGTTTCTCAGTTGCTCTGTTGCCTCTTTAAGCCCTTCTATTTTATCAGTGATTTCCTTCTTGCTGATTTTCTTTAACTCGGATTCGGCAGCCTCGCCCTCTTTCTCCATCTGTTCGATCAGCAAAGCCTTCGAATTTATGCCATCCTCAATCTCTTTTATAGCGCTTTCAAGTCCCTCCCGCTCGCCTTTCTTTTTATCCAGCTCCTTAGAAATGACTGCAAGTTTTCCCTCGAACTCCTTACGCCTTATTTCCAGACGACCTATCCTGTCATCGACCTCGTTGCCGAACTCCCTCAACTCCTTTTCAGCATTTGCTATGCGCTCCCTCACCTCGATGAGCTTCTCGGATAGCATCTCCTGCTGGTTCGTGACCTCTGCAAGCTTTCTCCCTATCTCGCCCACCCTCCTTTTGTCGACGTCACCGAAAGATACCTGCCGGGGCGCACTCCCCCCGACCATTGCACCCGATGCCTCGATTATCTCCCCCCCGAGTGTGACAAGACGCACGCCGCCCATGACGGAACGCGCCGCCTCCAGATTCTCCATGACAACGGTATCCCCGAACACATACCAGAACGCAGAACGATACGCCTCGTCAAATTTAACGAGGTCTATGGCGAAGCCCAGGGAGCCGTTTTCCCTGACGGTCATAAGAGCTTTCCCCCTCGGCTTTCCGACGACCATTTTATTCAACGGAAGGAATGTCGTTCTTCCGTAATCATTGTTCTTCAAATATTTTATGCACTCTGCTGCAACCCTGTCGTTCTCAACGACGATTGCCTCCGCCCGCCTCCCCGCCGCCACCCCCACCGCCCTGCGGTATTTTTCATCCACATCTCCGAGTTCCGATATGCTTCCGTGTATGCCCTTTATCCTGCCGTCATCCCTCGCCTTAAGTATTTCCCTTGTAGCCCTTGTATAGCTTCCTGCATCCTCCTTTGCCTTCAGACGTGCAAGTTCCCTCTGAAGATGGAGAACCTCCCGGTCAAGTTTCTGAAGCATCTCCGATATTTCCGCCTCCTCCTTCTTTCCGTTGAAGAGTTCCTTTTCAAGCGTTTCCTTACCTTTTATCTTTGTTTTCTCTGCCTTTCTGATTTCGTCAATCTGCCACTTTATATCCTTCAGCTCGAATTCGTATGTATTCTTGTTTTCCTCGAGTTCCGATATGGATACGTCCATGGTCTCCATCTGCTGCGCCAGCCGGTCTTTCTTCAGCTCGAGTTCGTGAAGATTTTTCCTCTCGACCTCGTAACGCTTCTTTATGCCGGCGATATTCCTTGTTATATCCATTGCCCTTCTGTCGGAATGGGACATGCTGTCCCTGATTTTTTCCAGCTCCTTTTCCTTTGCTTTTTTATCCGCCGTTATGGCGGAAATTTTCTTATTCAACTCTTCTATCTTCCTGCCGTAATCCTTTATTTCCTTCTTCAGACGGTCGAGATTTGCATCCAGTTCCTTCCTCTCCGCTCTCCCGTCAGATATTTCTTTTGTAAAATAATTGATTTTTTCCTTTGCCTTTATCATTTCCTCTCTGGCGGCATTGGTCTTCTCCTTGATTTCCTCCACCTCCGCCCCCCCCAGCCCCGCTATTTTTTCCTCGATGCTCTGAAGGTCGATTTGCTTTTTCCGATATAGCTCTTTGAGGCTTTTGACTTCCTTTTCCAGACGGCTTCGCTCGTTCTGGTAAGAGTCGATTTGCTTCTGAACCTCGCCTATCTCTTTTTCGACCTCCACTCTTTTTTTGTATGACAGCATTGCCTTTGACTTTTTCAATTCCTCGTCAAGTTTCTTGTATTCTATCGCCCCGTCCCTCTCTCCTTTCAGCTTTTTGAGCTGTCCGTTTATTTCGTTCAGAACTATGCGGATGTAATCGAGATTTTTCTCCACCTTCTCCTTTTCCTTTTCAGATTTCTCTATGTCTCTGTCAAACTCGGAAACACCTGCAATGTCGTCAAGTATTCTCCTTCTCGGCACGTCCCCCATCTCAACTATGGCGGTGACATCGCCCTGCTGCACCATACTGTTTGCGGATATGTTGGATGCGGAGAGTATGTTCACAAAATCTGAGAGAGACGCCGACTTGCCGTTTATATAAAAATAACTGTAGTAGTTGTCAGGGTTGTCGGGAAGAGGAGCACGCTTCACCTTCCTTGTCAAAACCACCTCGCCGTTTTCATCATCGAAAACGAGGGAGACCTTGCAGTAATTTACATCCTTCTTTCCGTTGTATATCAAATCCGTCAGCCTCCCCGCCCTTATTATCTTGGGGCTTTTCGGACCCAGCACAAAAAGGATTGCATCTGATATATTGGACTTGCCCGAACCGTTGGGACCCGTTATGGCAGTGAACCCGGGAAGAAAGGGTATTTTAACCTTCCTACCAAAAGACTTAAAGTTCTCAAGCTGCACTTCCCTAAGGTACATAGGTCCCATCCCTCTAGAGGAACTAATATGAACGTCATATATAAAATTGTTGATGTTTAATCATATCGCTTCGCCTGTGAACTTTGTCTTGTATGCTTTAGAGGCAATCACTTTGTCAGTTCTTCGAATTCTTTCTCCATTTCCTTTTCTATCTCGCTGAATCGCTTTTCCCACTCCTCATTCGGCACTGTCTTCATTCTCGCAATGCTCGTTATGCACTTCATCCCCTTTATCATGTCGAAGTCATGCCCGGAAGATGCAAACTTCCTCGCAAGGTCGTAAAACTTCAGCATGATGCGGAGCATCTCGTACTGTTTCTTTGCAGGACAGAAGGTATCTATTTCGTGATATGCATTCTGCTGAAGGAAGTCTTCCCTTATCGTCCTGGCACCCTCGAGCACGGCTTTGTCCGTAGGCGGCAGCGCATCAGGTCCCACAAGACGTATGATTTCCTGCAGTTCGTC
>CAZQQE010000031.1:0-11457 GCA_964595325.1 uncultured Thermoplasmatales archaeon
AAGAGCCCTTTCTTTTGAAAAAGAAAGCCCTCGGGGAAAGAAAACCAACCCTTTTAGAAAAAGCGTTGACGGAAAAGTTTCTTTGGGGATGAAACACCTTTATTTTGAAAGAAAGGGGTTCTAAAAAGCCTCGGGAAAAGGGAAGAGGATAGAAGGAGAAACCGTAGGTGTCTCCTCTTTGGGGCTCTAGGAATTTTTCCAAACATTTTTGTATCGGCACTTTATCATGAAACGTGCTGTTGGATTTGATGGAAACATTGTTTCTGATATTGTTGCCCCTCGTTTTGATTTTCGGGCTTGTGGTAGCGTACGGGCGGCACAGGGGAATGTTCCTGAGAACAGGTTTTTCCAGCAAAGAGATGGGATTGATTGTCATAGGCCCGTTTGCGGCGATGATGTTCGACATGCCCGTCTTCATATACAAAAACTATTTCCTCGCTTTCAATCTGGGCGGCGCCGTCGTTCCCATAGTCCTTTCCCTTTATTTGATAAAAAAGAAGAACATATCTGTCTTAAAAACTGTTGTCGGCACGGCTGTTGTCGCCGCCGCATCATTCATGATAACAAGGGTTACCGACATGGGCGTTGTCGCTTCATTTCCTTTCTATCTCATCCCTTCCGTTCTTGCCGTTCTCATAGCGTTTCTCCTTTTTTCAAACCGTTCAGAAAAAACTCCCGGTTACGGCTATGCCATCTCGACCTTGGGTGTTCTCATTGGCGGGGATTTTTTCCACCTTCCGAAGATTTTCAGCAAGCCGTTTATGGGTTCCGTCGGCGGGGCGGGTCTTTACGACATGGTCTACATTGCAGGTCTTCTCTCTTTATGCCTCATCCTCCCTTTTATGAGCAGGAGTTTGAAGCGGTCGCGCCTCCCGTTGAACGATTATGCGGCATTTTTGAGGGCATCCTCCCTTTCCATTTCGGATGACTATGAAAGGGCGGTGGATTATGCAATAACGGCTGTTGAGTTGAAATTGTCGGAAGTTGCAAGAAAAATCGGAATGAAGGGCGACGATATACTCCTGAGCCTAATCGGCGCCGCTGCCTACCACGATTACATGCTCATGAAAAGAAAGAATATTTTTTCCCGAGAGGAGGCTGAGAAGGCTGTTATGACCGCAGGGCTGCTGATAGATGCTCTTGAGAAAAAGGAAATGAGATTTTATGCGTCCGGCATGGGAAGGGCAGTGGCATTTCTGGTGGATTTTGTAATACTTGCTCCTTTTTCGGTTTTCTTTGCCGTTCTGTCAAATTTGAATTTCTTTTTCATGTTCTGGATTTTTCTGTTCTCCCTTCAGTTTCTGTATTTCACCATACTGGAATATTTTTACGGATTGACGGTGGGAAAAGCGTTCATGCACATCAGCGTGATGTCCAAGGACATGAAAAAACTTGATTTTATCTCTTCATTCACAAGAAATATCATACGATTTTTTGACATGCTCCTCGGATTTTATCTTATAAGTCTTCTGCTCATCGCTTTGTCTCCCAGAAAGCAGCGTCTCGGGGATATTGTTGCGGAGAGCATTGTAGTAAAGAATATGTAGCGGATACAGATATGGATGTATGGACTGGATGATTGCAGTCTGGGCAATATGGTTCGTTCTGCCTGCATACATTTCTAATGCATCTGCGGTCATCGTCGGGGGTGGCACACCTGTTGACTTCGGCAGGAAGTTTCGCGGTAAAAGAATATTCGGCGACGGAAAGACGTGGAGGGGCTTTTTCGGGGGCGTAGTTGCGGGTACTGTCGCAGGCATTCTCATGGATGCCGTAATTCCGGGAACTTTCGGAAAGGGCGTTGCATCTCTCGTCATTATCATCTCCATCACGACGGGAGCTCTTTTCGGTGATCTGTCGGAGAGCTTCTTCAAACGCCGCATAGGAAAAAAAAGCGGCGACAAATGGCTCATTGCCGACCAGATAGATTTTTTGCTCGGTGCATTCCTCTTTGCTTTTCTTGCGTCTGTTGCTCTTAAAAGATGGGGCATGGCAACCGATAACTGGTTTTTGTCATCCTTCTCCGTCTGGCACATTGCTTTCCTTCTCGTATTCACGCCTTTTCTTCATTATGCCACTAATGTTGCCGGCTATCTTGCCGGGTTAAAGGAGGTTCCGTGGTGATAGCATGGCGGAGGAATATATCAATGAGGAATTGAAAAAGTGGATTGAGGAACACAGGGACATGGAGGTGGCGGAGCCGGAGGCGGAGGAGGACGATAAGAGAAAAAAAGAGATTACGGGGAAGTGTGAGATATGCGGGGCAAGGGATGCAAAGTACCGGTGTCTGAAATGCGGCAGGGCGGTGTGCCCTTCATGCTATCTGATAATGTTCGGGGTATGCAAGGAATGTGCATCTGATGATATGATAAAAAAAATGAGCGCAAAAAAATCGGGCATTGACAGAATAAAGTAAACATCGGAAACACCAATAAAATTTTAATGCACGGAGGCAATACATTCTTATGAAATCTCCTTTGCATGAAGTGCATGAAAAACTCGGGGCAACTTTTACGACTTTTTCAGGATATGAAATGCCGTTGAAATATACGTCCATACAGGATGAGCATTTGACCGTAAGGAAAAAAGTGGGCATATTCGACGTTTCCCACATGGGCAACATTTTCGTAAGGGGAAGGGATGCGGAAAAGTTCATCAGCAGGGTGACTGCGACGGATGCCGGCAAAATAGGTGTCGGTCAGGGTGCCTACACGGTCATACTGAGGGATGACGGGACAATAATAGATGATGAGGTTTTTCTTCACCTCGAAGACGAATACATGTTTATCCCGAATGCGGGCAGAAATGAAGAGGTGGGAGCATGGTTCAAAGAGCATGCATACGGCATGGATGTAGAGATAGAGGATGTTTCCCGGGAGGTTGTTATAATTGCAGTCCAGGGTCCATTGTCGGAGGAATGCCTCAAGGAGATTATAGACTTTGATTTTGACGTACTCGGTTTCTTTGAATGCAGTGAGCTGGAAAAAGATGGCAGGCGGGTTATTGTTTCCAGGACGGGCTATACGGGAGAAAAAGGCTATGAGTTATACATCACCCCCACGGAGGAAGGAAAGAAGATGTTTTACGATATACTTGAAGCAGGGGAAAAATACGGGATAAAACCTGTGGGTCTAGGAGCAAGGGATACCCTCCGCCTTGAAAAATGCTTTGCCCTCGCCGGAAACGAATTTGCCGGCGGGAGGACGCCGCTGGAGGCGGGCATCGGATGGCTTGTCAACTGGGAGCACGATTTTGTCGGAAAGGATGCTTTGCTGAAACAGAAGGAGGAGAAATATGAGAAGCTGGCATTTCTGGAGTGCATTGACAGGGGCATACCGAGGCACGGTCATGCCGTTGAGAAAGATGGAAAGGTGGTCGGCAAGGTGTCATCCGGCACTTTCTCGCCTTGCCTGAAGAAGGGCATAGCAATGGCATATATCATTCCCGGATATGAAGGGGAAGAGGAATTTGACATTGTTTCCGGCGACAGGAAAATAAAAGCAAGGAGGGTGAAACCTCCGTTTGTGAAGAAGGGGGAGTGCTGATGGTGAAGAAGCAGTTCATATCAGAATTCGAGGACGGGGATGCTGTCAACAGCATGTTTGCCGTAAAATTCAAAAAACCCCCTAGAAAGTATAAAAGCAGGAGCAAAGGAGGAGAGTGGTTCGAACTCCGCCTCACCGATAAGACGGGCGAAATCACGGCAAAGTACTGGGGGGATGACGAGGCATACACAAACGAACTTTACCGGAGCTTTGAGAAAGGAGATGTCATATCGTTGAAAGGGCGGGTCGTGGCATACGGTGACGGATTAGAGATATCCATGGACAAAGACGGGTTGAGGAAATGCTCTCCCGATGAATATGATACCACGGATTTTGTGGATATATGCGGCAAGGACATCGATGAGATGATGTCGCAGTTGATGGAAGTGATAGAAAGCGTTGAGGAGCCATACAGGAGACTTCTTCTGGCGTTCTTTCGGGATGAGGAATTTGCGGAAGAGTTCAAAAAGGCGCCTGCCGCCATGCACCGCCACCACAGCTATATAGGCGGGTTGCTGGAGCATACGCTGAATGTCGTCAAAATATGCCAGCGTGTTTACGAAATCCACCCGGAGCTGGACTACAGTCTGATGGTCACCGGAGCGATGCTGCATGACATCGGTAAAATAAGGGAATTCAAGGTCGGCACTTCAATAGAAATGTCGGAGGAAGGAATGCTGCTCGGTCATATAACCATAGGCGTTCAGATGCTTCTCGAGAGGATAGGCACGCTGGATAATTTCCCGGAGAGAATAAAGCTGAAGCTTGTGCACATCATATTGAGCCATCACGGCAAGAACGAATACGGCTCTCCGAAAGTACCCCAGTTTCCTGAAGCCCACGTAGTCTATTTTGCAGATGATTTGGATGCGAAAGTCGATTACACATTAAACCTCAAAGAGAGGGCGGAGACCGAAGATTTGTGGATATGGAAGAAGGATGTCGGTCATATTTATCTGAAATAAAGTAGAAAAAATCATAAACTCTGCCCCATTCAGCACCGTGCACAAAAAGGATTTGAAATATGTGGCATACCTTTTCGGGGGTGCAACTCTGGCACTCGTGGCAGGGCATTTCGTTTTTCTTTCTCTTCTTGTTTATACGGACAATTACCCGACATTTGATTTCCTGACTTCCATACCCCTATTTCTGGGGCTCATAGTGCTCGGAGTCGGATTTTTCTCTAAGTGGAGGAGAAACCATCTTGTGATGGCGACCGGCTGGATAATATTTGCTCTGTACTGGGCGACACAGCCCGAGTTTTTGTACTACAAAGAGGACGGGGACATTGTAAATGCCATATTTTGCATTGTCGGGGTGTACTTTCTGCTTTACATTGCCTATCATGAGTATCTCTCGTACATGAGGAATGAGGAAGTGGGCAGCCTCACCTTTCTCGGAGGTGCTACCTTCGTATCCGGCTTCTTTTATTTTTTGATAGAAAAATTGCCGATGCTCTCCGGTGCCCTGATAAAGACGGTAGCTGACCAGACTGCATGGGTGATGAGGGCGATGGGGTATGACGTCGTCGCCGGCGCAGCCAGCGGCGGAAGTTCGGTTACAGTTCCCGTTTATTTCGGTGGCGGCCATTCGGTCCAGCTCATTCTTGCGTGTACGGGCCTTCAATCCATGATGATATTCATCGGGGTGATTGTGGCGCTGAGGGGTGTGGACTGGCGGAGGAGGTTCAAGGCGTTTATGGTGACCGTTCCCGTGATATATGTGCTCAACATAGTGAGAAATGTCGGTGTCATCTACGGAATAGAGGTTCTTCACCAGACATTCTATTTCATGCATAACGTCGTGGGAAAGGCAGGCTCACTTCTTGCCCTGATAGTGCTTGCATATTTTGCCTTCGATATTTTGCCCGAACTTTATGACGACATAGCCTATTTATTCGAACTGCCTAAAAGACATGGTCCTGTCGAGAAATTTTTCAGAGAGCTCTGGAGGGGCAGATGATAGCCAGAAAGTGTGTCCATATCGTTCTCATTCCGCTAGTCATAGCAGTCATTTTTGCATTCTTTCGTCTCTATGTGCTGTCCATCCTTTCGTTTCTATTTTTCGCATTCTTCCTCTTTTTCTTCAGGGACCCGCACCGCAGTATCGGAGACGGCATAATATCTCCCGCCGACGGCATCGTGATGGAAAGCGGAATGAAAATTGCGATATTCATGAATTTGTGGGACGTTCATGTTAATCGCGCCCCGATATCGGGAAAAATTCTGGAGATGAGGCACACCCCCGGGAAGCATACCCCCGCGTTCATGGAAAAAGGAGAAAACGAACGGCTTTCAATCAAAATGGAAACCGATCTTGGGGTTGTGGAAGTCATCCAGATTGCAGGCATAATAGCAAGGCGGATAGTTCCTTATGTCAATGAAGGGGATGTGCTGAGAAAAGGAGACAAGATAGGGATTGTCAGATTCGGCTCGAAGGCAGAGGTTCACTTTCCGAGGATAGCAGACATAAACGTTGTTGTAAAAGAAGGCGAAAAGATAAAGGCGGGGCAGACGATAGCCACTTACAAAAAGTGAATTTTTGCCGGATGCAGACCCATGCACAAAATTTTTAAAAGGTTGCAGGAGGGAGGGGCAAAAATCTTTTTAACAATGCCGTGTTGTTAATTGAATGAAGACCGCTCCGAGGAAGTTCATTGATGTTTTTGATACGGATTCAGCCGGCGCTTCCTCTTTATGCCTAAAATGCAGGGGGACAAAGATGCTCTGCGGAAAGGACAGGTGCCCCATACTCGTCAAGTTTTACTCCAGCGCCAAGACCATGCCCCTCATCGATTCCACCTCCATCCACGGCTCGACGCCCCCGTCCGTATTTGTAGGCAGGGAGGGATATCCGAAAGTCAACATAGGGCCCATGCTTCCTCCCATTCAGGGTGATACCTCGTTCATAGACACTCCGGAACAGTGGGTGGGAAGAAAAATTGACGACATTGTCGATTTCCGGACGAAACTTGTCAGGGGGAAATACCGTTCATCTATTCATAACTTTTCGGGGAAGGTGGTTGAGTTTACAAGGGAAATCGCTCTTGCTGCGCAACCCGTTGACATGGAGATTACTTTCGAAAAGAAGCCCCGCGGAAGCATTGCATTGTATGATGAGGTGCAGCCCCACGGTCCTTCAGCCCCGATAAAAAAGGTATGGCTCGAAAACCCGAAGGTCGAGCCCCGCATAG
The DNA here is from genome assembly GCA_964595325.1 of uncultured Thermoplasmatales archaeon. Taxonomy (GTDB): domain Archaea; phylum Thermoplasmatota; class E2; order UBA202; family DSCA01; genus VBQP01. The sequence continues at coordinate 6,739 of CAZQQE010000031.1, forward strand.
AGAAAGCGTTTTACGACGGGGATTTGAGAGCAAAGGATGCGCTCGTCGAGCTGTACAACAGCGGCGTGCTTATATCCCGGATACAGAAGGCTTTTTCTGTCGGCGCCTTCGGGGTGGAGAGCAACAGGCGATTCGTTCCCACGAGATGGAGCATCACCGCCGTCGATTCGACGATAGGGAACGAGATAAAGAAGAAGGTGAAGGAATACGACTACATAAATGATTACAGAATTTACGAAACCCGGAGCCTTGACAACAGATGGCTCGTGCTAATGTACCCCTCATCATGGCAGTACGAACTCATAGAAGCATGGTACCCCAACACGACGTGGAATCCTTCAAAAAGGCAGATTGTCATATTCGGCGACCACGAGTTCTACGGCGGCAGGAGCAAGTACGCAACCATAGGCGGATGCTACTACGCCGCCCGGCTTGCGACGGCCGAGGCGCTGAACCGCGAGCGGCGGCAGGCGGGCGTTGTGGTGCTCAGGGAGATACATCCCGGTTACATAATGCCCGTCGGGGTGTGGAATGTGAGGGAGAATGTAAGGGAAGCGTTGAGAAACGAACCCCGCAGGTTTGACACTTTCGGCGGAGCGCTGGGATATGTTTCGCAGACCATGGACATTCCTCTTGAAAGATGGATAGAGACAAGCGAGCTGATAAGAGACAGGTTGCATCAGCGCCGTCTGGAGGATTTCATGAAACCATGATAAAAGAAAAGTGGTGCAAAACCGCATTATCTCCGTCAAAACTGCCCGGTCTGGACTATTCTCTGAATCCGTACGTGGGGTGTTCTCATTCCTGCAGATATTGCTACGTGCCGAATGTTTTGCACGTCGAAAGGGAAAAATGGAACGAGGTTTATGCAAAAGTCAACATACCTACGGTTCTGCAGAAGGAATTGCGGAGGAAAAGGAAAGGTGTTGTGGGCATATCAACAGTGACGGATGCTTACCAGCCGGCGGAGAAAGAATATGAGCTCACGAGAAAATGCCTACTCGTGTTGCTGAAAAAGGACTTTCCCGTTGACATACAGACGAAGTCAGACCTCGTGGTGAGAGATGCCGACATCATAAAAAAGTTCAGCAGGGCGGCTGTCGGCATGACCGTAACCACTCTGGACGAGGAAGATACAAGACTGCTGGAGCCGGGGGCGCCCTCGGTCAAGAAAAGGATTGATGCCGTGAGGAAGCTGTCGGAGGAAGGCATCTACACATACATATTCTTCGGTCCCGTTTTTCCGGATATGGAGGTCGATGATGTGGGAAGGTATGTGCAGACTTTCATCGATGCAGGTGCAAAGGAAATAATGATTGATTCCCTTCATCTGAAGCCGGGAGTGCGGGAAAGCGTTCTCTCCGCCCTGCCGGAAGAGAAAAGGATGCGATTCGTGAGCGGATTGGACGGCAATTATTATGCCGGTATTCTTTCGGAAGCAAGAAAGCATTGCCGGGGGAAAATCACATTGACGGAGGCATTCGGATATTGATTTTTGCTATCTGGCATAACATGGCTCTCATACCAAAACTTAAATAGTTTTCTACCTATGTGTATTCATGATACCTATATCTGCAATAATAGTGCTTATATTGATTCTGATTGTGATACTTGCATCCGCCATAAAAATAGTGAGGGAGTACGAGAGGGGCGTGATTTTCAGACTGGGTCGCCTGCTCGGAGCGAAAGGCCCTGGATTGTTCTTCATACTGCCGATATTCGACAACATGGTGAGAATAGACCTCAGAGAGCATGTTCTCGATGTGCCCTCGCAGGAGGCGATAACATCGGACAATGTTCCCATCAGGGTTAATGCGGTTGTTTACTTCCGTGTGATGAATCCCGAGGATGCAGTCGTCAGAATTCAGAATTACATGCTTGCAACATCCCAGATGGCTCAGACGACGCTGAGAAGTGTCATAGGCGAGGTTGAGCTGGATGCAGTGCTGCGGGAGAGGGAGAAAATAAATCTCAAACTCCAGAAAATTCTAGATGAGAGAACGGATGAGTGGGGCGTGAAAGTAACAGCGGTTGAAATCAAAGATGTCGAAATCCCGCAGGGGATGCAGCAGGCAATGGCAAAGGCAGCAGAATCAGAGAGAGGAAGAAGGGCAAGAATCATATCCGCTGAAGGAGAGTTGCAGGCATCTGAAAAACTTGCAGAAGCAGCAAAGATAATCTCACAGTCGGAAGGAGGTATCCAGCTCAGATTTCTGCAGACGGCTGCAGACATGGCGGCCACATCAAAAGGTGCAACAACCATTTTACTTCCGCTGCCCATCGAACTGCTGAAGATATTCGAGGGAAAAAAGAAAGAGAAGTGAACTTCTCAACCGACCCGGCATGACCATGGCAATGCCTGAATTGATATTCAACAGCGGGCGATTGGGGTCATAGGGAAACTATGAATATATCCATTTCCTCGCTGTCCGTCTCCCCGTTTTTTGAATAGCCCGTAACTTTTATGGTGTGAGTTCCTATTGCAAATTCGCTCCATTTCCATTCGTAAGGCATCTGGTTGTCACTTTCCTTCAGTATTCCGTCGACGTAGAACTCAACCCGGTCGATTGAGTCAGGCGGAAGGGCCGTTGCGTTAACCTTTATCGTTATGCCGCCTATGGCGACTGTTTTGTCCATCGGGAACAGCGGTCCGTTATCAAACAAATAAAGTCCTTTCTCCGGCTTGGTTATGCTTACACCCATATTCGGCTGCTTTATCGCAAGCGAGGGGTCGCCGAACAGATTTGTCTCGTAGCATGCCCATCTCATGCCGTTCTCATCGATGTGCCATACGTTGTCCTCCTTCGAGTATTGATTTGCACGTCCTATCTGTTCTATGCCTTCCGTGAACAAACCCTTGAAGAATGACTTGTCGTAATAACCGGACGGTGATTCCACGGTATTCTCGCTTCCGAGACCGTAGCGGGCGTTCATTATGGCAGCAAATGCGCCGTGCGATGTCTCCACCGTAAAGTGCTCTGCAGCGCAGTCATCCGTGTAGTGGTGGCCCTTGTAGTAATTATCGAACGAGCCGGCGAGGCATGTCTGGGAGTAGACGAAGAAGTATTTGTCGTTCGTCAGCTTGTCGATGTCCGAGTTGTGCAACCTCAGTCCGTAATTTACGAAGCCGTGACCGTCATGATTTATGATGCATGGCGTATTGTTATCCAGTATATCCATGAGGTCGTATTTGCTCCAGCCTGTCTCCCACGGGTCGCTGGGGTCGAAGCCGGGCCAGTCGCGGTCGTACATTGTCGTCAAGTCGTATTGGGACGGTATGTATGGCTTAACTTCATCCTTGTAGTTGCCTCCGTATTTCGATACGCCCGGAAAGCCGAGATATTCTCCGAGGAAAAGCACCTTTGATGTGTACGGGTCATCGCTATGCTCGTATGCCAGCGTCTTCATCACAAAATTTGAAACCTCATACGCAGAATCGACGCATGCCCGCCCCACCCACACCTCGGCATAGAAATCCGACTCATCCACGTCCGCCAGTCCGTTCCGTGAGGCACTCTCACCCCAGAAGTCGTCCATGTCATAATTGAAGTTGCCGTCGAGGCATGCATAATAAAGGTCTGACGGAATGTTATCCTCCTCGAAGTCCAGGGTGGCGGAAGGCGGCAGCCCCAGCAGTGGCAATCCCGTCTCGTTTGCATACAGATAGCGGGCAGGAACGATGTTGTCTCCGTTGCTGCCGCTGTCTGCGTCGCCGCCCAGCAAAACGTAATTTGTCCCCAGTTCAGAGTATGCATATCGAATGAAATTACGTATTTTCGCCTGCGTGTCGTTGTACTTGGAAAAATTTTTGGTGATTTCACTCTGGTAAAAGGGGTTTGACGGGTTGTTGTCGCCCCATGTTCCGTTCACCCAGTAATTTTTGTTGCCGACTATGTCCCCCACCGTTACTATTTCAGCATTCATGCCCTGTGATATTTTGGAATCTACCAGCGTCTGGAATGTATACTTTCCGGATGCATTTTTCAGTTCGTTGCTGGTTATGATGATATACTCATAGTTGCCCTTGCATGCCCCTGTGCTTTTGACGGATTTGCTGTAAGTATCCGCAACGCCGGGGTTGTCCACCATCTTTGCGACCGCTTCTCTGTCCTGTTGCAATCCTCTGACCGGTGATGACGTGCTGCTCTGTAACCCTATCCTGACGGACATGTGGCGGTAGTACGAGATTTCACCGCTGCCGGCGTCATATTTCACGGGGCACAAATCGAGGACAAGTATCTTGTATCCCCTGAATTTGTATGTCCCTATCACAATAAAATCGCTTTCATTCCCGATTGTTACTGCATTTTTTTTCATATTGTATCCACTTCCGAGAGTTGTCAAGCCGGACTTTTCAATGCTGATGCTTCCGACTTTAGATCCCTGCGGAATCAAAATATGGAGGGGTTTGACGGGCAGTATGGCTTCCCGAAAGTCATATGAACTGCATCCTTCCATTTTTATGCTGTCGTATCCCGAAGCATTCCTTTCAACAATGGGTCTTTCAAAATGGTAACTCATCACAATTTCGTCGCTGCTTCTGGAAACGGCAACGGACGAGAAAGATGTAATTGTCAGTAAAAGTACGATAACCACACTCATGGCCTTAAATTCTCCTTTCATATTGTAGTAAGCGTACCCAACTATTTAATTTTTTTACTGTTGCCTCTGTTGCTGCAATGTTACATTCTGTTTTTTATCGGTTATTTCCATCAAAAT
>CAZQQE010000032.1:0-11444 GCA_964595325.1 uncultured Thermoplasmatales archaeon
ACGTGGGCTCTTCCGATCTCGACCTTGTGGGCAACATCGTTCCCGGAGACCGTGTTACCGTAAACGGCATACTTCGCGGGCAGCAGAGGAGAAGGGGGACAATCAAACTCACGGAATTCAACAAGGTCATGGATGCCAACAGTGTGGAGCAGAAGGAGCAGGCATTCGAGGAAGTCATTATAAGCGATGAGGACGAGAAGAAGATAATTGAGATGAGCAAGGACCCGCTCATATATTCCAAGATAAGGGATTCCATTGCGCCGACAATATACGGGCTGGATACCGAAAAGGATGCTCTTGCCCTTCAGCTTTTCGGGGGTGTTGCGAAGCACATGCCAGACGGAACGCGCATAAGGGGCGATATCCACATACTTCTGGTCGGTGACCCGGGTACGGCAAAAAGCCAGTTACTCCGTTACATATCCCTCCTTGCTCCCCGCAGTGTCTATACATCAGGAAAGTCAAGCAGTGCGGCGGGTTTGACAGCCTCGGCGGTCAGAAGCGATGAGTTCGGGGAGGGAAGGTGGACGCTGGAGGCGGGCGCCCTCGTACTGGCAGACCTCGGTGTGGCGTGCGTCGACGAGCTGGACAAGATGGATACCAAGGACAGGGCGGCGCTTCATCAGGCCATGGAACAGCAGGAGATTTCGGTCGCAAAGGCAGGGATAAATGCGACGCTGAAGTCAAGATGCTCGCTGCTCGGTGCAGCCAACCCGAAGATGGGACGGTTTGACGAGTTTGCATCCATATCCGACCAGATAAACATGCAGCCCGCCCTGCTTTCCAGATTCGATTTGATATTCCCGATTACGGACAGACCGGACCGACAGAGAGACAACAATCTGGCAAGCCATATCCTAGAAGTCCATTCCGTCGGGGAGAAGATGGAATACAGAAAGCATGTGGGCGAAAAATACTCCGACGAGCTGGAGAAACTGGTAAAGCCATTAATCGACCCGGAATTTTTCAGAAAGTACATAGCGTATGCGAAAAGGAGCGTGTTCCCCGTGATGTCCAAGGAGGCGGTGGAGAAACTGAAGAACTATTACGTCGATGTACGATCTTCGACGAGGGATTCCGTACCGTTTACTCCCAGACAACTGGAGGCATTCGTCCGCATAGCGGAGGCGTCGGCCCGCATCCGCCTTTCCGATGTTGTAGGGCTGGAGGATGCACAGAGGGCCATCGACATAGTGAACTATTATCTGGGGAAGGTCGGAGTTGACCGCGAAACCGGAGACCTTGACATAGATATCATAACGACGGGCATATCGCACAGCCAGAAGGACAAGATGAAGATACTTACCAACATAATACGGAGGATATGCGATGGAAAGGAGTATGCATCCATGAACGACATAAAGACGGAGGCGACGGAGGAGGGGCTGGATGAGAAAACGGTGGAGAGCATGATGAGCAAGATGATAAGAGGAGGAATAATATTTGAACCGAGAAGAGGAGGGTACAGACTCACGAACGAATGATATATGCATGAAAACATATACGGTGGGGAAAGACCTGCTGGTGGCTGCATGCGACGCCGGGTTATTGGGAAAAACGCTCGTGGACGGGGAGATAAATTTTAAAGTGTCGAAGGATTTTTATTACGGCATAAGGGGCGACAGAAAAATGCTCGAACGCCATCTGGAGAAGGCAACGATAGCGAATCTGGTCGGAAGCATGTGTGTCGAATGCGGGATAGAGATGGGACTCATAATGAAAGAAAATGTTTTAATCATAGACGGCGTTCCTCATGCCCAGTTTGCGTTGATGATATAATATGTTTTGTGTTGAATGTGGAAAAGAGACGGATGAAACCTTTGACGGGTTATGCGTGGAGTGTTATGTCAAAAGCAAAAAATTTTTTGACATACCGCATAGCATGGAAGTCACGGTATGCAGGAACTGCGGTGCCTGCAGGATAGATGGAGATTGGGTTCACGAAGACGTGGAGACAACAATAAAAAATTTTTTGGAGGAGCATATCAAGCATCCCGGCATTAAAAATTTCAAAGTGGAAATAGACGAGGACAAGGCGATATGCACGGGTGAGTTCCACGGCTTTCCGATACGAGAGGAAGGGCATATCGACATTAAAATAAAGAATAGCATATGCGACACATGTTCGAGAATGGTAGGGGGCTATTTCGAGGCGGTTCTTCAGGTGAGGAAGGAGGGCGGGGAAATGTCCGAGGAGGAGCTGAAGACAAGCGATGAGGTGGTGTACAAAAAATCGTCGGAATACCCGGAAGGTTATGTGTCGCAGAGGGAAAGAATACACGGAGGCGTGGATTACTACATAGGGGACAAAAAAATGGCTGCATCTGCCGCCAGAATTCTCAATGACATGTTCCACGGCGAGACGGGCATTTCCCCGTCTCTTGTCGGCATGAAGGACGGCAGGGAAGTTTACAGAAACACATATGTTGTCAGAATCCCGGAATACTCGAAAAACAGATATGTCGAGGTCGACGGCAGGGTTTACAAAGTGTTCGACATGGGAAAGAGAATCGGTCTGGTGGACATGGAAAACGGCGAGAGAAAATATTTTTACAGAAATAAAATGTCGAAGGCAAAGGTTATGGATGTAAATGAGCTTGAGGCGATCGTTGTTTCAAAGAAGGAGAACGAACTGCAAATTCTCGACCCTGAAAACTACAAGACTGTGGTGGTTTCGAAACCGGAAAGCATGGAAGTGGGGGAGACGGTGAAAATAGTGAAATGGAAGGACAGAATATATCTGGCAGGCGATTGATTGGTAAAGATAATATCATTTGATATGGACGGCACACTCATTCGGAAAAACTATGTGGAGCACATATGGCTCGAGGCTATTCCTGATATTTACGCACGGCAGAAGGGCATGGATATCGAAGATGCAAAAGAGTATGTGATGGGCGAATACATGAAAGTGGGGGAGCATGCGATTGAGTGGTACGATATAAAGTACTGGCTCAAGAAATTAGAGCTTGACTGCGACTGGAGAAAACTGCTTGAGGAACATGCCGGCATGCTGGAATTTTACCCAGAGGTTTCAGAAGTTCTGGACAGCCTTTCAAGGAGATACAAACTGGTGATAACATCGAATGCCGCCCGTGAGTTCATAGAAGTGGAGAACAAAGCAATGGGTCTCGAGAAAAAATTTTCCCGCATATTTTCGGCTGTTACGGATTTCGGTCACACAAAAAAGAACCCGGAAGTGTACGAAAGTATATGCAAAATTCTGAATGTGAAAAAGGAAGATATAATACATGTGGGGGACAGCTGGGAATTTGATTATGTTGCGCCATCCGAGGCTGGCATCAGAGCATTTTATCTCGACAGAGGGGGAAGCATGAATGGCAAGAACATAGTAAGGGACTTGAAGGAGTTCGAAATGGCAGTGAATAATCAATATTTTAAACGTTAAACCATTTACCATTCATGATATCCGACGAGGAAGCAAGGGAGATGCTCGAACAGGTTGATATGGAAAATCTCAGAAAGCATATGCTGGCAGTCGGAGCCATAATGGAAAAACTGGCGGAGAAATTCGGTGAGGATGCGGAGTTATGGAAGCTGACGGGATGGCTCCATGACATAGATTACAAAAAGTCCGATATGAACGAGCATGGAATTATATCTGCGAAAATGTTAGAGGGGAAGTTGCCGGAGGAGGCGCTTCATGCCATAAAAGCCCATAACGAGCTTACAGGTGTAAAAGCGGAGAGTCTGCTGGACAAGGCTTTGATTGCCGCCGACGCCGTCTCGGGGCTTGTGGTTGCAACCGCCCTTGTGATGCCGGGGAAAAAATTGTCGGAAGTGAAATTAAAATCGCTGATTCACAAATTCAAGGACAAATCCTTTGCGAGAAACATTGATAGGGAGAGAGTGCTGTTATGTAACGAAATCGGCATGGACAGGAATGAGTTTCTGTCGCTTGCTCTCGAGGCGATGAACGGCATAAGCGATGAACTCGGGCTCTAGTTCCCGGTGCCAAAAGTTATCGTCTCTTTTCTCGACGGGCCTGTAGATATTATGTTTATCGGGACGCCAAGCCATTCCGATATTGCAGCAAGATATTTCTTTGCATTGGACGGCAGTTCGTCATATTCAGTTATACCTGCTGTCCTTTCCCATCCGTCCATCTCCTCGTATACGGGCCTGCACCTTGAAAGCGTTGACAGGGATGAAGGGAAGTTATATATCTCCTCTCCGTCGCATTCATAACTTTTGCAGACCTTTACCTTATCAAGTCCGTCCAGCACGTCAAGTTTCGTTATTGCAATCTCATCGACATAATTTACCCTGCATGCATACCCGGCGGCAACAAGGTCGAGCCATCCGCACCTTCTTTTTCTCCCTGTTGTGGTGCCGTACTCCTTTCCCTTCTCGACAAGGTGGTCTCCCACTTCGTCGGTAAGTTCGGTCGGCATAGGGCCTTCTCCCACTCTCGTTGTATACGCCTTGAGCACTCCAACAACTTTATCAAATCTTTTCGGTCCCACGCCGGTGCCGGTGGAGGCGCCGCCTGCGGTGGGATGAGATGAAGTGGTGTACGGATATGTGCCGAAATCTATATCGAGCATGCATCCCTGCGCACCCTCGAACAAAACCGTCTTGTCATTATCAAGCAGTTCGTTAAGGTACAGGGTTGTGTCCGTGACATATTTTTTGAGTTTTTTGCCGTATGAAGAGTACTCGGCAAATATTTCGTCGGCATCGAGCTTTTTTTCGGAATGAAATGCATCCATCATCGCCTGCTTTATCGGAATAATCCTTTCCAGTTTTTCTTTCAATGCCCGCTCGTCGACGATGTCACCGACTCGTATGCCGAAGCGGGATATTTTGTCGGCATAACAAGGGCCTATTCCCCTGCCCGTGGTTCCTATTTTTTCACTTCCGAGCACATTTTCCTCCGCCCCGTCCAGAATGCGGTGATACGGCATTATGACATTCGTTCTGTCGCTTATATGGAGTGACGGCTCTATCCCTCCCTCCCTGAGCATTTCTATTTCTTCTATCAGAACGGACGGGTCAAGAACCACACCGTTGCCTATGACCACTTCCTTGCCCTGTATCACGCCGGAGGGCATAAGATGGAACTTATATTTTTTATCATTAACCACGACGGTATGCCCTGCATTGTTGCCACCCTGAAAGCGGGCAACGCAGTCAGCATTACCCGCATAAAAATCGGTTATTTTCCCTTTTCCTTCATCTCCCCATTGAAGACCCAGGAGAACAATTGCCGGCATGGTCTACACTCCGATGGTTATCTTTCCTTTTTTCTTAAGCTCTTCTATATGCTTATCGACAATTGTATCCTCTTCATCCAGCAGCTTCCTTGCCCTCAGATTTTGCTCTTTCACCGCATCCTTGGCCTTCTTGTAGCGATTCTTTCTCTCCTCCTTTATGGTAATCACCTTTCCTAGCATCTGGATGGCTTTCTGGTGCAGCTCATCCGCCTTCTTCCTGGTTTCTATGTATTCCCTGTGCTTGTCATTTGCCTCCTTTATCAATTTTGAAATTTCCTCTACGAGTTTCATATATTTTTCATGATACTGCTGGCTCTCCTGATAATATTTGACCACCATTTCATGCTCCTTATCCGCCATATTGAAAAGCTCATCTATTGATTTGTCAAGATCGGTGAGATCAACTTCCACCTTCTTCTGCTTCTCCACCTCCTTCATCAGCTTATCGTATTCCCGCCTCTTCTCCTTTATCGCCTTTACGATTCGTTCCTCCTCCTTCGGCTTCATGGGCATTGTTTCCTGCTCGTACTCCAGCTTTCTTATCTCGATTTTCAGCTCCTTCGCCTGCAGGAATACATTTCCTTTGTAAGCGCTTTTCTGCTTCCTTTTTGCCTGAATGAGGGATTTGCCCTGTGCCTGATATTCGGAACGTTTCTTCTTGTGCTCCTTCATCTCTTTTACAATGTCGTCTCTTGTTTTCTTCACACTCTTCATCTCCTCGACGAGCTTCTTCTTCTCCTCGTTCAGAAGGTTGCGCTCTTCACGGAGAACCTTTGCCAGTTTGTTCAGTTCATCCCTCTTTTCTTTCAGCTGCTGATATTTCTCTTCGGACTTTCCCAGCTCCTCTCGTAACTGTTTTGAGGGGAGAGAAAGAATTTCTTCCATGGGGGAAGTATGTCGTCATCAAATAAAAAATTTTGGAATAGGGGAATCAAAAAGTTTTAAATGTATGCGGGCATAAGCAAACGGGAAAATGGATAGTAAAATCAAAAGGTTGAACGAACTCAAAAGGGAACGAAATGCAATCATCCTGGCACATAACTACCAACGTCCGGAAGTACAGGATGTGGCCGATTTTGTGGGAGATTCACTCGCCCTTGCAATGCAGGCAAAAAAGGCGGATGCGGATGTCATAGTATTTTGCGGCGTTGATTTTATGGCCGAGAGTGCGAAAATCATAAATCCGGATAAAATTGTTCTGCATCCGGACATGGGCGCAAAGTGCCCCATGGCTGCGATGGTGGATGCGGAAGAGCTGGTAGCATTAAAAAAAGAAAAGGGCATGGATATCGTAAGCTATGTCAATACCTCTGCGGAAGTCAAGGCGGTTTCCGACATATGCTGCACCTCTGCAAATGCCGTCAAAGTCGTAAAAAGTATGGGTAACGATGTCATATTCGTGCCTGACAGCAATCTCGGCAAATACGTACAGAGATTTGTGAAGGACAAGGAAATCCTCCTATGGCCCGGCTTTTGCCCGACGCATGAAAGCATAGGAAAGGAAGATGTATTGGAACTGAAAAAAATGCACCCGGATGCGGAGATAATGGTTCATCCCGAATGCTCTCCGGAGGTCATAGATATTGCCGACAAAGTTGCTTCTACGGAAGGAATGGTGAGATATGCGAAGGAATCGAATGCAAAAGAGTTCATCGTGGCAACGGAAAAAGATTTGTGCTACCGTCTGAAAAAAGAAATGCCGGATAAGGAGTTTTATTATATCGAACATGCAGTATGCCCGACAATGAAAAAAATCACGCTTGATAATGTCATAGAATCACTGGAGAACATGGGGCCCGAGCTTATAATAGAAAGGGGCATAATCGAGAAGGCGAGGAAACCACTGGAACGAATGATGGAAATAGGGAGATAACCGTCGTAGTATGGAAAGTGAGAGTGCTTGATAAGTTCTGTCATAATATTTATAAACTTTTTACTGTTGGAATAACCGTGAGATAAAATGAATATCGGAAGATTGAAAGCATATGCAATATGCATCGTGCTTGGCTTTTCATTTTTAACCGTGGCAAATGCAGGGATTGATATGCCCAACGTTGGTGAGAAAATCTCTGGCAGCTCTCTGTCGTATGATGGTGCGGATGTCCCGGTGTGGGGGGTCGGGGATCACTGGACGTATAATATGGATCTCTCATATGATGCATCCGACGCTTCCGCAGACCTGCAAATCAACAATCTGGATTTTGAGGTCACGGCTAACGGCAGCAGCAACTACACGCTTAATTTTCACGGGGATATAACCGGCTCCGTGGTTCTTGCGGGCATAATAGACGGAAATCTGGAGAATACCGATATTGACGGAAAGGCAACAATAAGAAAATCCGACCTTGCGATAGAAAGGCTGTATGATGTTCACATCGCCGGCGATATAAAACGGCAACTTGTGACCAACTCCTTTTACGTAGACATGGAAATGAAGCAGAATGTGACGCCTGTCGCCTCACCGTATGATTTCCCCATAAACGTGAACGAAACATGGTCTGTCCCTCTCATAACTTTCTGGTTGCACATGGGCGGAGAGGTATCTCTTGCCGTTCCCTACCAGATAAACTATGACCTTCCGCTTTATATCGAGTCTCATTCCGTGACATGCATCGCAGAGGAAACTGTCTCTGTTCCGGCGGGAACATACAAAGATGCGTTCCATGTTTCGGGCGATGATGTGCAATACAACTTCTGGTTTTCTCCGGCAGCACACAATGTCATCAAGGCTTCATACGATAATGTGAGGGCGTGGCACAATAACAGCACTTACTGGGACATAAAAAAACTTGATGCGGTTCTGATCGATACGAACTTCGGACCGTCAAACGAGCCGCCTTACCCGCCTGCCGACCCGAACCCTGCAAACGGCTCAACAGATGTGGATGTGAATGCGGATTTGAGCTGGACGGGCGGTGACCCAGACGGCGATAATGTTGTTTATGATATATACTTCGGCACGGAGTCAAGCCCGCCGATTTCGGCAGCCGGCTGGTCCGGCACGTCGTATGACCCCGGCTCGATGGAATACAATACCACGTATTACTGGAAAATCGTGGCGCATGATAGCCACAGCCATTCAACCGCAGGGCCGATATGGACTTTCTCCACAAAATCCAATACCAACAGCCCGCCGGATAAACCGGTTAAGCCGTCTGGCCCATCATCGGGCAGCGCAGGCGTGTCATATTCTTATTCCTCCCATACAATTGATGCAGACGGTGATATGGTATACTATTTGTTCGACTGGGGTGACGGGAGTAACAGCGGATGGCTTGGACCATATGCCTCCGGACAGGAAGTGAATGCATCGCATACTTGGAGCGAGATGGGCTCATACGCCATAAAAGTGAAGGCAAAGGACACCGTCGGGGCGGAAAGCGAGTGGTCTGATACGATGGCGGTGTCGATGCCCCTGGCATACCACTTTCCGATGCAGAAAATTCTCGAAATGCTGAATGTGTGGCTGCTACGCTTTCTCGGAAAGGCACTGATTTAGAACGTCAAAGCACAAGAAGGCGATAAATTCAGACGGCATAAATATGAGTGAAATCTATCATGGCAATTCAAAAGAGAAAGGTTATTATTGATTGATTGATTCTGGTGTAAAAGGAGCATTGCATGGTGCCAGATGAGATCAAAGAACTGGTGGAGAGATTCGAAAGGAATCTGTCTGCATACAAGAGCCAGAGATACAACGAAGCACAACTGAGAGGGGAATTTTTGAATCCTTTTTTCGAAGCCCTCGGGTGGGATGTTTATAACAAAAGCGGGGCAGCACCAGCATACAGAGATGTAATCCACGAAGATTCCATAAAGGTGGCAGGAGGGACAAAAGCACCGGATTATTGCTTCACTTTATCAGGGAGACGGATGTTTTTTGTTGAGGCGAAAAAACCTTCGGTAGACATCAAAAAAGGTGTGCATCCAGCCTACCAACTCAGGAGGTACGCATGGAGTGCCAAACTGCCATTATCGATATTGACGGATTTTGAAGAATTTGCAGTTTACGAATCAAGACAACGACCAAAGGAAACCGATACGGCTGCTACCGGAAGAATAATGTATCTTACCTACAAGGATTACATTGAAAAATGGGACGAGATTGCCGGCATTTTCTCGAAAAAGGCAGTATTACAGGGCTCATTTGACAAATTTGTAGAATCTTCAAAGAAAAAGCGTGGGACACAGGAAGTTGATGATGCATTTCTGAAGGAAATAGAAGGATGGAGGGAAAAATTAGCCCGCAATATTGCCATCAGAAATCCAAATCTTACGGTTAGGGAATTAAACTATGCCGTTCAGAGAACGATAGACCGGATAATATTCCTCAGGATGTGCGAGGACAGGGGAATAGAACACTATGGCAACCTTCGTTCTTTGATAGAAAAGGATGATGTTTATCCCAATTTGTGCAAAATATACGAGAGGGCTGATGAAAAATATAATTCTGGTCTTTTCCATTTCAAGAAAGAGAGAGGAAAAACCGATATGCCAGATGAACTCACAATGAATTTAGCCATTGATGATAAAATCCTCAAGGAGATAATAAAAAGCATTTACTATCCAGAGAGCCCCTATGAGTTTTCGGTTTTAAGCCCTGAAATATTGGGTAATGTCTATGAACAGTTTTTGGGAAAGGTTATACGTCTAACATCCGGTCATCGTGCAAAGGTGGAGGAAAAGCCGGAGGTGAAGAAAGCAGGGGGCGTTTACTATACGCCGAAATACATTGTAGATTACATCGTGGAAAATACAGTTGGGAAAATAATAGAAGGAAAAACACCGAAGCAGATATCGGAATTACACATACTCGACCCCGCCTGCGGTTCCGGCTCATTTTTACTGGGTGCATATTCGTACCTTTTGGACTATCATTTGAAATGGTACACAAACAGGAAAAATCTGAAGCCCTATAAAGACCAGATTTACCAAGGGAAAAATGAAGAATGGTATCTGACTGTCAAGGAGAAGAAACGCATTTTATTGAACAACATTTACGGTGTAGACATAGACAGTCAGGCGGTGGAGGTTACGAAACTCAGCCTGCTGCTGAAGGTTCTTGAAGGGGAGAGCAGCGATGTTTTCGAGCAGCAGCAGAAGTTGTGGCGGGAAAGAGCGTTGCCAGATTTGGGGAATAACATAAAATGTGGAAACTCTCTGATTGGCCCGGATTTTTACAGCGGTGGTATGCAGACAACCCTATTTGACGAAGAAGAAATGCACCGCATCAATGCCTTCGACTGGAACAAAGAATTCAAAGAAGTCATGAACAGCGGAGGATTCGATGTCGTGATTGGCAATCCACCGTATGTAAGGCAGGAGATGATAGGAAATTTCAAGGAGTATTTCCAGAAAAATTATGAGGTCTATCACGGAACGGCAGACCTTTATGCCTACTTTATTGAGAAAGGTATCAAACTGCTGAATGAGAAAGGTCTTTATGGTGTGATTGTAGCCAACAAATGGATGCGTGCAAATTATGGTATGCCATTAAGAAAGTGGCTGAAAAACAGAAACATAGTCGAGATACTGGACTTCGGGGATTTGCCTGTTTTCAAGAAGGCTACAACATATCCTTGCATAATGATAGTAAAGGCAGGAAAAACGGGAAGAAATTTCTGGGCTGTGAACTTCAAAACACTGGAGCCTTCCAACTTGAAGGAGATGGTCAAGAAAACACGGTTCAAGATGGATATCTCATCGCTTGATGATTCTGGCTGGGCGCTTGTCAGCGAGAAAGAGTTTAAACTGCTGGGAAAATTGAAAAAGACAGGAAAACCACTTGGTGAGTATGTAGACGGGAAGATTTATTATGGAATTAAGACGGGTCTTAACGAAGCTTTTGTTATCGATAAGGAGACGAAGGAGAAGCTTGTAAAAGAAGACCCAAAGAGCGAGGAAATAATCAAACCCTTCCTTGTGGGGAAGGATATTAAGAGATATTCAATCGACTTTAAAGACAGATACCTGATTTTCACCAGAAGAGGCATAGATATAGACAAGTATCCAGCAATAAAGAATTACCTAAGCCATTATAAGGAAAGGCTTATGCCGAAACCCAAAAACTGGAAAGGAAAAGAATGGAAAGGTCGCAAACCCGGCTCTTACAAATGGTATGAAATTCAAGACACAATCGATTACTATAATGAGTTTGAGAAACCGAAGATAATGTATTTAGTCTTTCAGGTAAGACCAGCTTTTACT
>CAZQQE010000033.1:0-11278 GCA_964595325.1 uncultured Thermoplasmatales archaeon
GCGGAGATAACCTCGACGGCATGTGCCGAGGGGTGCGATTCTTCATCGCTCGAAAAAATTCCGTTTGATTCATCACCGTATATTTCCAAAGAAGTGGAGGGGGCTGACTTTATTTTCCCGGGGGGCTATTCGTTCTCATCCTCCAGAAAAGGGGTGGTGCTGGACAGGGAGAGATGGCTCAAGGGGATGGCAGCAGAATTCGAGAAGAGGGGCGGGGAGGTGAGGACAAACGCACATGTGAAAGCCGTGGATATGGGTGAGGATGAGAAGAAGGGAAATAAGGTAATTCTTGAGAACGGCGAGAAAATAGCATATGACGTGCTCATTGGCGCGGACGGACCCGCCTCCGCCGTCGGGCGAAGCATGGGAATTTCATACGAGGTGCTGGCGGGCGTTCAGTACAAAATTGAGCATGACACGGCGGACATGAACCGAATGAAATTTTACTTTGACAAGCGCTTTTCATCCCATTATGCATGGGTCTTTCCGAAGAAGAATGTGCTGAATGTGGGGCTTGCGGGAAAGTTCAGCCAGCTCGATGATTTCGTCAATTTTCTGGGGTTTAATGGAAAGGTCGTGAAGAAGGAGGCTGGGGCGATTCCGGTTGCAGGCATTCCCGAAAAGATTGTGGCGGGGAGTATCGCCCTGATAGGGGATGCGGCGTCGATGACCAACCCTCTGTCAGGCGGGGGGCTTGTTCCGATCATACTGGCATCTGAAATTTTATGCAGGAACATACATAACCTTGCTGCCTACGAGAGGGAGATAAAGAAGCATCCCATGTTTCACGGCGTCATATTGAAAGCGAAGAACGTTCTTGTCCGGGCGAGTAATGCCGAACTGGAGAAAATGGGGAAGATGGTCGACGGTAAAGTTTTCGAAGAGACGAGATACTCAGACCTTCTGGGGGTGATAAGATACCCGGCGCTCCTTCCGAAGATGATTGTGCTCGGGAGGGGCGTCACACTTGCGATGAGGTGGGGATGGTAACCCATCAATTTTTTATATCTCACCTCAATTCTCTACCATGCCATACTGGGACAAAAAGCATGAAACTATGCCCCTTCATGATTTGAAGGAGTTGCAGTTGAAGAGATTGAAAAACGTTGTTCGCACGGTCTATGAGAAAAACGAGTTTTACCATAAAAAGTTGAAGGATGCGGGAGTGAGTCCGGACGATATTAAAACCCTTGACGATTTGAACAAAATTCCTTTTTTAACGAAGGATGACCTCCGCCAGTATTACCCGTTCGGGTTGCTCTGTACCTCGCTGGATGAGGTGGCGGAAGTACATGCCTCCTCCGGCACCACAGGAAAGCCGGTCGTCGGGGCATATACGAAAAACGACCTCGATGTATGGGGCGAAGTGATGGCCCGCTCGTTATATGCAAACGGATTGAGGAAGGGTGATATCATGCAGAACGCCTACGGCTACGGGCTTTTCACGGGCGCACACGGATTCGAGAAGGGAGCGCAGAAAATAGGGGCTATGGTCGTTCCCATAAGCTCCGGCAATACAAAGAGGCAGATAACAATAATGAAGGATTTCGGGACAACGGCAATCGCATCAACTCCTTCGTATGCACTTTACATGGCTGAGGTGGCGGAAGAGATGGGTTTCTCGCCTGCAGATGACTTCAAACTCCGCCTGGGGCTGTTCGGGGCGGAGGCGTGGAGCGACGAGATGCGAAAAGCAATAGAGAAGACATGGGGCATCACGGCTTACGAGCACTACGGGCTGACGGAAATTATAGGACCCGGCGTAGTTTCGGAATGCGAGGAGAAACATCTGCATATCAATGCTGACCACTTTCTGCCGGAGATTATAGACCCAAAGACGGGGGAGCGACTTGAGCCCGGCGAGGAGGGCGAGTTGGTTTTTACAACACTCACGAAAGAGGCGTTCCCCGTACTTAGATTCAGAACGAAGGATATAGCGGTCTACAGCGAGGAGGCATGCGAGTGCGGCAGGACGCTTCCCATACAGTCACGGATAAAGGGAAGGAGCGACGACATGATGAAGGTTAAGGGTGTCATTGTTTTCCCTTCACAGGTGGAGGAGGCGATGATGAAGGTCGAGGGCATAAGCGGAAATTACGTTCTTGTCAAGGAAAAGAAGGGCGTTATGACATCGCTGAAGGTTCGGGTCGAGCCCTTGGAAGAGCGCTACAGAAGAGGAGAGTTGAAAAAGCTGGCGGGAGAGGTGGAGGAGGAAATATATGCAATGCTAAACATCCATGTACCGGTTGAAATAGTTGAACCAAATTCATTGCCAAGAAGCGTAGGAAAGGCGAAGAGAGTGGTAGAGGAATAAGAGCATAGGATGTTCTGCTCTATTCACCTCGGAATGAATAATAAAAAATTGAAACAGGGGCAGAGCAAAGCATAATTGACTTTAACGATACTATGGAGGAAATGGCAAAAAAGTATTCCATCGTTGGGGGTTATTGACTTAAATCTCCAGATGGAGTTGTGCAGAAACACAGCTGGAAACAGAAAAACCTGCAACTCAGCAATCTCTCTTTTTTGTAGAGCCCTATGTGGGCCATGATTCTTTTCTTGATTTCTCGAAGTTAGTATATAAATAAACTCTTAACGGAATGCGTATTTACAACGAGAGGCAGGATTTTTGTGCAAGAATAGAAACTATTTTTAGAAACCGCCCTATATACGATAGTGAATAAACAAGAAGAGGGATATGAATACTTGAAACACATTACCAAAGAAACTTTTGTTAGAATACATAATGAAGCCATAAAAATTGGAGGGGCTTGGGATAGTGGGATAAGGGAGCCAGGTTCTCTTTTCCACATAACAGAGATTCTTAAGAAGATGGTAAAAGAGAAAGAAGATATGATTATTATAGTGGCTAAAATTATGGCGTTCATAATAAAAGAGCATCCATTTTGGGATGGCAATCATAGAACGGCCTTTGAAACAGCCCAGCTTATTTTAAGAGCATTTGGCTATGAAATGAGGATAAGCAGGGAAGAAGCTGAGAAATTCATAAAGTCAATAGATAAGCCCACTATAAAAGAGGAAACCGTTATGGAATGGATTAAAAGGAATATGAAATCTGTTCAAGACTAAGCAAGAGCTTCCAGGATCTCTTTATCCTTTTTGATGCCTTCCTTCAGGGTTTTTCCAAACCACTTTTCAAATTTTTCCTTTCCATCCATCGTTTTTATTATCTCCGGACAATTATTAAATCTTTTGTTTTCAATTGCTGCAATTCCCCGTATTGCCATACATGGCTTAGGCAGAGCAAGGAGAAAGGCATTTTAGCAGATTGCACCTTTTTGATTTTAAACCCTCCATAGCCGATGGGAATAAACTCCGAATATCTTTTATATCATGGATTTGAGCAATTTGGGGGAGGGGAAGCGTTACAGCAAGACGTTCTCCGGCCATTCGGACTTTCTGCTTGATTGTCCCCTGAACATGCAAAATCTGGAATGATGATGAAAGAGAATAACAAAAAGACAGGGGCAGAAGTTATTATAATTCGATTTCCTTTTACAACCATGGAGGAATTGAAAAGAATTGCTGCCCATCGCGCGGTGGAATACGTCAGAGACGGCATGGTTGTCGGGCTCGGAACCGGTTCCACGGCAAAATATGCGGTTGAGAAACTCGGCGATATGGTGAGGGAAGGGCTGGACATCGTGGGCATTCCCACGTCTCTGGAAACGGAACAACTGGCAAGAAAGGCGGGTATACCTCTTTCCACAATCGACGAGCATGACATAGATCTTACGATAGACGGCGCCGACCAGGTTGACGGGGATTTGAATCTCATAAAGGGCGGCGGCGGGGCTTTGTTGAGGGAAAAAATGGTGGCAAGCTGCTCGAAGGAGGAGATAATAGTTGTGGACGAGTCAAAAATTGTGGACTCGTTTTCGTTTCCGTTGCCTGTGGAAGTTGTGAAATTCGGATGGAAGAGCGTGGCACGCAAGCTCGAATCCTTGGGCCTGAAACCGAAAATAAGGAGCAACTTCGTCACCGATAACGGCAATTATATCCTTGACTGCGGGTACGAAAGCATTGGCAATGCCGTGGAGATGGAAAAAGAACTCAATTTGATTCCCGGGGTAGTGGAAAACGGCTTTTTTGTGGGGCTGGCGACGCTGGTTGTTGCGGGCACACCCGACGGGGCGAAAACTATTAGAAGGCAATGAATTTACTCAACCGATGACAATAATGCAGGATGCCCAGAAAGGCATCATTACGGATGAAATAAAGGAGGTTGCAAAGGCGGAAGGGATTGAGCCGGAGGTGGTGCGGCGGCGGGTTGCCGAGGGCAAGATAGTCATACCCCACAATCCGAATCATTCTCCGAAGGCGCTTGGTATAGGAAAGGGGCTGAGGGTGAAGGTGAATGCAAACATAGGCACCTCCATGGAATACTGCGAACCTGAAGAGGAGAAGGAAAAAGCAAAAGTCTCGCTTGCTGCCGGTGCGCATGCAGTAATGGATTTATCAACGGGCGGCAATCTCGACGAGATAAGGACGGAACTTCTAAAAATCGTGGATGTCCCGTTTGGCACTGTGCCGGTGTATCAGGCAGGCATCGATGCAATAGAGAAGAGAGGGGCAATTGTTGATATGACATCCGACGACATATTCAACTCGTTCAGAAATCAGGCGAAACAGGGAGTGGATTTTGCAGTCTCCCATGTGGGAGTTACAAAGGAGAGCGTCGAGCGCCTTAGAAGGCAGCATCGCCTCATACCCATGGTTTCGAGAGGCGGGGCATTCCACATGGCATGGATTTTGCACAACGGGGAGGAAAATCCGCTATACAAGGAATTCGATTATCTGCTGGAAATAGCAGGCGAGTATGACATGACTCTAAGTCTGGGCGACGGAATGCGCTCCGGCGGGCTTTACGATTCGAATGACAGGGCGAAATTTCAGGAATTGCTCATCATAGGGGAGCTGGTGGAGAGGGCGAGGAAGGCAGGCGTGCAGACCATGGTCGAGGGGCCGGGGCATATGCCCATGCCCGACATAGAGCCCAACATAATGGTCATGAAGAGGGTGACAAAGGAAGCGCCTTACTTCGTGCTCGGCCCGCTTGTAACGGACATAGCTCCCGGGTACGACCACATAGTAGGGGCAATCGGCGGGGCGATGGCGGGCTACTACGGCGCCGACTTTTTATGCTACGTAACGCCTGCCGAGCATCTCTCGCTTCCGAACGTGGATGACGTGAGGGAAGGTGTCATAGCATCGAGAATTGCGGCGCATGCGGCGGACATAGCAAGGGGCATTGACTATGATGTTGACACGGAATTTTCAAGGGCAAGGCATGAACTTGACTGGAAGAAGATGTTTGACTCGTGCATAGACCCGGAAAAAGCCAAGAGATACAGGAAACGGAGGAAGCCGACGGAAGACCCGAGGACGTGTTCGATGTGCGGAAAGCTCTGTGCCATCGAGATAGTGGAAAAGTATTTGAGCGAGCAATGAAGGCATACAAAAATAATAAATATGTGAGGGATATACCAGTGAGAACATGGTCACGGTAGAAGAGGAGTTGTGCCGCATAGAAATAGTCAAAGAGGGAAGCGAGTTCATAGCCAGAGCTCACACTCAGGCCGGAACAAGGGAATACAGAAACGTACTGTTCGAGGACATGCTTCGTGAACTTGTTATCGATCTCCAGGAGGAGTTCGGAGAAATCTGAGGATGATAAAGGACAAGGTAGGGAGACAAAGATATATCTTGTTTTCAGTCGATGGCAGCGCAACGAGAACGGACGTTATTCATGCCATCAACAATTTTTACAGGAAGACGCACGATGACGAAGATGTGCCGTGGCTCACTGTTTACGAGAAAAATTACGGGATAGTGAGATGCAAGCATACGAAAAAAGAAGATGTAATAAATCTGCTTAACTCCCTGAAAATAAAAAATGACTCGGTTAAGACGATAAAAGCGTCCGGCACGATAAAGAAATTGAAAGAATATATCAGTAACTCTTAGCGAGTCTAAGCCAGTGCTTCGCCTCTCCTCCGCATATTGCACACTTCCCATTGCACTCTCTTTCCGGAAACGGCGTGCCGAGCGAACTCATCTCCATCTTTTCCTCCATCTGTAGCCCGCACTTCTCGTTGCCGCACCAAGGAACTTCTATTATGCCTTCTGTTTCTCTGAGCTCTGGCATAGTGTGGATGTTATCCTCCAGAAACTTTTTTGCATTTTCGAAAATTCTGCGGTCGAGGTCTTTCATCTCATCTATTATGCTGCCGATATTGCTTCTGGCAATCTCTTTCTTCAACCCGTCCCTTGCCGCCACGGTGACAACGCCCTTCTCGACATCCCGGGGACCTATTTCCATGCGGATAGGCACACCTTTCATCTCCCAGTCGTAAAATTTGTTGCCCGGCGTTTTGTCCCTTGTATCAATATGCGTCCGCACTCCCATCTCCTCAAGTTCTTTTTTGACAGACATGCATTCCTTCTCCACCGCCGCCTCCTTCCCCTTGAAAATTATCGGCACGATAACAACCTGAATCGGGGCAATGAAAGACGGGAGGGCAATGCCTTTATCGTCCCCGTGCACCCCCACGATGGCACCGAGCACCCTTTCCGACATGCCGTAGGTCGTCTGGTGGCAATACTTGTGATTGCCGTCCTCGTCCTCGTATTTTATCTCGAACGGTCTGGAGAAATTGTCCTTGTACTGGTGTATGGAAGCAACCTGCAGAACTTTCTTGGAAGGCATGAGAATATCTATGCCGAGGGAGTAGTAAGCGCCCGCAAATTTGTCCCAGTCGGGCCTTTTGCTTATCACGTACGGGAGGCTCAATCTGTCCAGAAATCTGCCGGCAATCTCTACGTCTTCCATGACCTGACGTTCGGCATCCTCGAAGTCGGTATGGCATGTATGCGCCTCGAAGAAATGAATCTCCCTCACCCTCACGAACGCCTTTGTCATCTTCGTTTCGTAGCGGAATGTGTTGACTATCTGGAATGTTTTTAACGGCAAATCTGCATGCGAACGAATCCATAAAGAAAAGATATAATACAGAGCGGTTTCCGACGTGGGGCGCAGCAGGAGGCGTTCCTCAAGTTCCCTGTCGCCTGCATGTGTGACCCAGAAAACTTCAGAGCCGAATCCCTTGATATGGTCTGCCTCCTTCTGGAACAAACTCTCGGGAACGAGCAGAGGGAAATTAACCTCTTTATGCCCCGTGCCCTTCATCTCGCTTCTTATGATGGCGTCTATGTTCTGCTGGATTTCCCAGCCGTAGGGTTTCCATATGTTCATCCCCTTTACAGGGTATCGCTTATCGCATAAATCCGCTTCCTCTACAACCTCGTTGTACCATTCGTCAAAGTCCTTGCTTTTGCCGGCTTTCATCCCTCTTGAATTGCCAACGATTTATTAAAACTGACGGTTTTTAAAACCTGACAAACGTTAAATACAAAACCGCTTTTTCACTCGTGAAGAAAATGAAGAGAACATGGATGGTTATAACCTGCATATCTTTGTCTGTTTTTTTAATGATACCTGCAAGCACCTCTGTAATCAATTACGGGGGAGAAATAAACACGGTAAACGGAGATGGAAATTCTACGGCTTCATCTCCTCATTCCGTGCAGGGAAACCTGCCCAACAACGAAACGGAATACTGGGCACTTATAGTGGCTGTTGGAGTGTACGCCAACAATCCCGACATGGACAGACCGAGCATGCTCGTGGAAGCGAACAAACTTCAGAAAATGCTGCCTGTCTCTTCCAACTGGAACAAAAGCCATATAAAAGTCATAGAGGGGAAAAATGCCACAATGCCGAACATCATAAACGGGTTCAGATGGCTGGATAAAATGGAAGACGAGAACGACATCTCCCTCATTTACCTCACGACCCATGGCTTCCCGATTTTCTTTGATTTGCCGCCTTTTGACGAAGCGGACGGCATGGACGAGGCACTGGCAACGTATCGAGGCTTCCTTCCATTCAAAGACCCATTCAGCTGGGAACCTCTTGCAAATCCTTTTGCCATACTCACCGACGATGAAATCAATTTCTTCCTGAACCGGCTGGAATCCAAGGGTATAGGACTCATAGTGGACAGCTGCCACAGCGGCGGCTTCAACGACAACTGGTCATATTCCAAGGAGGCGGCGGAGGACTGGGCAAGGGGTTTTGCCGGCGAATTGCAGGGCAGAAACAGAGTCATTGTTACTTCGGTGCCCGAAGAGGATACTTCCTACGGCTCCTTCTTCAGCGACGGCATCATAAAAGGCCTGGAGGGATACGGGGATGCAAACGGCGACGGGCTGTGCTCTCTCGAAGAAGCATTTTACTATGCAAGACCGATAATTGAAAACGAAACGGGCATGCACCCCCAGATTTTCGATGACTATCCCGGAGAACTCGATTTAACGGAGAAAGAGATGCCGCCTTCCACGCCCGAAATTACGGATGGAAAAACAATAGGAAAAACAAACACCACATACACATATCATGTGCTTTCATCGGACCCCGAGGGGGACAACATAAAGTACCTCATCGACTGGGGCGACGGGAACGAGGAATGGACTCCGCTTTACCATTCGGGCGAGGTGGCAAGCATATCCCATTCGTGGAGCAGCGAGAGAACGTACAACATCAAAGTGATGGCATCCGATGAGAAGGGTGCGGAGAGCGATTGGTCGGATGAACTTGCCGTGACAATGGCAAACCACCATAAGGTTGACCAGCGGCAGGTTGAACAGCAGTGGCTTTTCCTTGTGAATGACACGAGATGGTGCGCGCAGTCATTCGTGCCGTCCGTGAATAGTATTTCCAAGGTAGAACTGGCAATGGCAGCATGGGATTACGGCAGGGATATCGCCGTTTCCATAAGGAGCGACCTCAACGGACCAGATATTGCAGAGGCGGATGTAACCCTTGGTGAGACAGGATGGGACGTAGCCTGGACGGATTTCAGTTTTCCTGCCGTCACCGTAACCCCGGGTAACACATACTATATAGTGTGCAAAAGCTCTTCCAGCGGGTGGGGGACGGGATGGGCGGCGGGAGATGATAATCCCTACGTAAACGGAAGCTTTTACACATCGAAGGATGCCGGAGAGAACTGGGAGGAAAGACCTGACTGGAAAAACGTTGACGGATGTTTCGTCACATACGGTAATAACGTGTAGACACTCAGACGTTTAGGGCTTTATTGTGTGCGGAGACGCTGAAATTACATTGAATTATGCAAGAGCTGCAGTAAAAAGGAAGTAAATGCCGAATAATATCATAACCATGCCGCATATTGAAAGAACCGCAGCTTTCGTTTTTCCGCCCCATAATTTCTTTGATTTGAAAGTGGTGAACGAAACGAGGGAAAGCCATGCAAAGTCGCAGAACCAGTGGACGATTGTGAAAAGTATGAAGGCAAGCAGGCTTATCTCTATTGCCTTTATGATAAGAGAAGCACCGACCGTCGCCCACCACAAAAAGAAATAAGGGCTGGATGCAGAAACAACTGTGCCCAGAACCCATGGATTACGAAATACGGGTTTTTCCTCGTCTTTGCCCTTTGCGTGCGTCAGCATTCTCCAGCCAAGAAAGAGCAGCAGTATGCCGCCGCCGGCTCCTATGGCCGCTTTCGCCAGCGAGGATGTGAACAGATATCCTGCACCGAAAAATATGGCAAACATTATGGGGAATTCTATCACGGCATGACCGATGGCAATTTTCATCCCGGCGTATCTGTCACGGTATCCTTCTGCCACCGCGGATGCAAGAACCGGACCGGGCATCATGACGCCTGAAAGAGAAATAAGAACTGCAGTCAAAAGGAAAAATAGCAATGACATAAAAAAACAAAAAGAAAGAGATTAGGAGGAATATCCCCCTATTTTCAGAGACGGGTCTCCGAGGAATTCCCACTCCTGTATGGTCTTGAGGTCGGACTTGTCGTCCATCGGTGGAAATAGGTTGTTGTATCCTGTAATCGTGTTTCCCCACATCTCACCGAGTATGTCAACATTTTCCTCTCCGTATTGCTTAAAGAAATGGACTTCCATCCATCCCAGCAGATACTGTATGCAGTCGGGAATACCGTCATTATTGCTGTCTCCAACCGTTCCCAGTCCAAGCGCCGTACATCCGAAGCTCGATATCGCCCCGCCGTTCTTTGCTTTCACTATCCACCATCCGAAGCTTTCAGGTATAGGCATCCAGTACCACGTGGGATTTCCTCCCGTAATAGATCCTACGCAACCCTTTGTGCTATCCACGAATGTGGTGTTAAACATGCTGTTATGGCAGCCCCCTATAACCACCACCGGATATTCTCCTTTATTTGATAGCAACGGCATATGGTACACGTCAAGCCCGAGAATGTATTTTCCTTTCGGATCGTTGGTAAAATCTTTTGTCATCCACATTCCGGGGCTGCCGTGGCCGGACAGGTGAACAAAGCCGGCACCTTTGCTTATCTCCTTCACAACATTTGATTGCTTGAGGTTTCCGTCAGACCACCACAATTTTATCGGTATAAATCCTTTATCGCTGAGATAATCTGCTGTTTGCTGTGTCGCAACCTCCCCTTCAAGGTAATTATGCCCGCTAATGTCGTTGAATGTATCCCCTCCAGCAAGCACAAGTCTCTTGAACCATGACGGGTCTGCCGGTGTGCTTTCATAAGTTATAATTTTGTTTACGACCGTATTCACCTCGCCTACATTTCTGCATGCAAGCCTGCCGACGTACACGTCGGGATAACCGTCAATTTTATCCTTACCACCGAAGCGCCACTCACCGTATATGCCATTTCCATTTGTATCCCAGCTGCTGAAATTGCCGTCCGCATCATATATGTCCGCATAATAAAGGTCACTTATGTACTGATGTTCCGGGTGCCCGCCGCTCTCACTGTTGTGAGAGTATCTGACAGGTATATACCAGTCCTGCCCAGACATCAAAGATTTTAATCCACCGACCAGCAGGACATATTTTATTCCCCAGTTCTCTATGCCGTCCTTTATGAAATATTTGATTTTCTCTGCATCATCCCTTCCCTGAACAGGGAAATAGTTGCTGCCGTAGATTTCATCTGTTGTAACGAGTATCGTCCTCACACCGTACTTTTCTTTATGCTCCACCAACGGCTGCAAAGCATCTTTGAATTCCGGTGGAGAAACAATGAGTAAGTCATAAACATCGTTTTTAACCAGCGGTTTTGCCGAAGGCGTATACTTCACATCTATGTTTATGTTGTCAACGTACTCCAGTTCATTCGTTGATGGTGTGTAACGTGCCGGGAAAGTA
>CAZQQE010000034.1:0-11163 GCA_964595325.1 uncultured Thermoplasmatales archaeon
TACCTGCAAAACCTTTTTAGCCATCGGAATATTGCATAAAGGTGGAAAACGGAAAACTTGCAACCGGATGCAAACCGCTGGATGAACTTCTCGGAGGAGGGGTGGAGAGCGGAATCATCACGGAGCTGTACGGGGAAGGCGGAACGGGCAAAACAAACATATGCATCCAGCTTGCAAGAAACTGCGCCTCGGAGGGCAAAAAAGTCGTCTTTGTAGATACCGAAGGAGTATCAAAGGAAAGGCTTTCCCAGATATGCAGCGGGGATAAATCCGTTGTGGAAAATATACTTTTTTTCTCACCCTATTCATTCGAGGAGCAGGAAGAGATGGTTGGAAAGGCGATAAAAATCGATGCTGGGCTTATAATAATCGACAGCATCAATCTGTACTATCGTCTGGGCATGGAGGAAGATGAAGGTGCTGCAACCCGCTCGTTAACACGTCAGCTCGTAAATCTCCAGATAGCGGCACGCAGAAAAAACATACCCGTTGTTGTGACAGCCCAGGTTTACTCTGTCGGGGATGAGGTAAAGCCCTTCGGAGGCAGGAGCATAGACCATATGGCGAAGGCGGTGGTGCGGCTTGATAAAGTGGAGGAAAAGAGGAGTGACAGCAGGGAAAAAAGGGTGGCAACACTCGTGAAGCACCGTTCTCAGCCCGAGGGTAAAACCGAAAATTTTTTAATCACCTCAGAGGGTTTAGAGTGAGATATGAAGCGTTACATATATCTTGCAGGTGCTGTAACATGCATTCTGTTCCTTTATTTTCTCGGCGTTATTGCCCATCCGGCTGATATAAGCATATCTGAAGTAGAGAAATATGAAGGAAAAAAGGTAACGGTGGAAGGCACGGTTACGGAAAAATATTGCAGCAAAAATTCGGAAACACTGACAATAAAAGATGACAACTACTCAACAAACGTTTTTATCCGTGGCTCGACCGACGTACAGTATGGCGACAGAATAAAGGTCACCGGAAAAGTGGAACGATACGGAAACCAGATAGAAATCTATGCAGACAGCGTCAAGATGGTTAAAAAGTGGGACGGCGGGAGCATACCTCTCCGGGAACTTTCGGAAAATTTTATGAGTTATATCGGAACCAACGTTAATGTAACCGGCTATGTTGACGGAATCCACAAAAGCTACTTCTACCTGACAGATTCCGGAGAGGAACACAAAATAAAGGTTTACTATCCGGGAAATTTCAGTATGGATATTGACGATTACGAACATGTATATGTGAGGGCGATGTTCAAATACGACCCCGAAAAAATGTGCATGTACCTTCAAATAAGCGAAAAAAATCATGGAGTTACAAGGATAGATTAGGATGGCAGAGTTGCTTCTCGTGGTGCTGTTTGCCTTAATCGGGTCAGTGCTCGGATGCATTACCGGCATGATACCCGGTTTCCATGTCAACAACATAGCCCTTATATTTCTCTCCACGTCCGGTTCAATTTCTCTTTTCCTGTCGTCCCTTGGTTTCATTAATGAAGATATGGTTCCCCTTCTGGTCTGCATAATAATCGTTGCCGCTGCCATAGCCCATACATTCGTCAACATAGTGCCGTCAACATTTCTGGGGGCGCCGGAGGAGGACACAGCCCTGGTGCTTCTACCTGCCCATTCCATGCTGCTGGAGGGGCGGGGTTATGAGGCAATAACTCTGTCGGCTGCCGGCAGTTTCGGTGCGGTTGTGCTTTCGTTCCTGCTTTTGATACCATTCCGATTTTTGATAGGCCCTCCTGTCAACTTTTACTGGGTGCTTGACGACATAATGCCTTTTGTTCTGCTTGCAGTATCGCTGGTAATGCTGGGCACGGAAAAAAGCAAAAAACATATTCTTTCAGCCCTTTTGATTTTCCTTCTTTCCGGCATATTCGGAATGCAGGTGATGGACATGGGCGTGTCGTCCCCGATAGGTGCAAAGGCATCGCTTCTTTTTCCCGCACTTGCAGGACTTTTCGGTATTCCAACGCTCCTGCATTCCTTCGGAACCGGTTCCCTGCCGGAGCAAAAGATGGATGAGGGAAAGTTTAACTTTATGGAAAACGGGAAAGATGTAGGGACAGGTGTGATAGCAGGCTCTGTGGTTTCGGTATTGCCCGGGGTCACATCCGCTGTTGCAACCATACTTGCAATGGTAGCAAGAGGAAAAAGCGAGAGGGAAAATATTATTGTGACACTCTCGGCGGTGAATACTGCAGCATCATTCTTCGTTCTTTCGGTTCTTTTTATTATTGGGAAGGCAAGAAGCGGAAGCGAGGTCATTGTCAGTGAAATCATGAATGTGGAGAGATGGAGTAATGCCATTCCCCCATATTCGCTGTGTTATCTGTTCATAGCTGTTATCGTTTCGTCATTCCTCTCGTATTATGCAACCAGATTTTTTGGAAAAGTCGTCGCAAAGCACATATCATCCATTCCATACGGCAGGGCGGCGAAGGCGTCAGTGATATTTATCTCGGCCATGGTTTTCATATTCACGGGCTTTGTAGGAATTGCCGTTCTCATTACCGGAACGTTTATAGGTATGTTGTGTCTTGAACTCGGAGTCAGAAGAAGCATGGCCATGGGTGTCCTGCTTTTGCCCATCATGCTGAGTTATTTCATGTGAATTAGGCTGATTGAAAATTTGCCTTTTAGCAAGACATCCGTAATTCAAATATTACTACCGGTGCAGAAAAGGATTTCAAAAAAAATCATCTGGTTTTATATATATCCTCATGTTTTTTTTGCAAGCTCGGGGAGGAATAAAATGCATATATGTCCGTACTGCGGCAAAGTAATGAGGCAATTTAACTTCGGGTACAAGACGTGCTGGGTTTGTTCTCACTGTGGGTACGAAGAAACAATGGAAAATAGCGAATATTACAACTTCGAATATCTTTACCTATCTTCCATCGTATTCAGCTGAGATACATACAATCTACTTGTATCCCTGCTAATTGCCTATCAAAACGTCGACATAGTCTTCATCATTTAATAAAAGTTCATGCCTTAAATTTTTGTCCGATATTATTTCCATTATGTCGTCATACCCGCTTCTTTCCGGTACAACCACAACCCCTTTCACAATCCCATTTATCATGCAATCAAAACATTTTACATTCCCGAACCTTCTTCCGTCTTTCTCGAAACCGGAGATTATCAACCCGTTCTGCCCCTCCTTTAACATGCGAAGCTTTTCATGATTTTCTCCGGCGACCAATAAATTGAGTGTACCGGGAAACGGTATGAAACCAAAAGCTTTCTGGAATTGCTCAGAATACTCTTTCTTGCCGATGTAAAATCGGCCCTCGCCCCTGCCCGTTATAACTTTTCCACGTATCAACATTTCATATGGCGCCGCTGCCCTTGAGTTTGGCAAAAATTTTTTTGCCTTCATCCGTGAGTTTAAGTTCTCTGCCATCATCTTCTATTAGATGGCTACTCTTCAAATCCGCCACTGCATTTTCCACCATTTTGGGAAAAAGATGGTGTTTCTTTGCTATTGTGCTCGCAGATTTTTCTCCGGATGCCACCTCGACGAATACGGCCTTACGAAATTTGTTTGACAATATGAATCCTTCTTCTTTATCCATTTTCCACCGATACATTAATTTGCTTCGGTTAGATAAACTTTTGCATGATTCGCATTCCGAAGATAGAGCCGGCGGATGAACTTATAGACAGGGCGTTCAAAAAAGCAAAAAAAGTAGATGACAAGAACCAGAAAAAAGTGGCGATAAAGAAAATCCAGACGGCACAGAAAACGATTGATTCGTATCTGCAAAATTATGTAAAGGCGTTTCCTAGCTTTGACAATCTTCACCCTTTGTATTATGAACTTTTTAATGTCTCGATAGGAATAGATAAGCTTAAGAAATCTCTGGGTGCAATAGACTGGGCAAGGAAAAAGTGCAATGCCGTATCCGGCGCCATGGTTAAGGATATCAGGAGAGGAGAGGACTGCAATAAAACGGTCAAATCCGCATACGGCAGAATTTCATCGATTATACATCAGGTCGGCAAAGACCTTGATTATCTGGAGGAGGCGAGGAAAAAAATTCGCAATATGCCATCTATTGAAATGGATATTCCTACCGTAGTAATCGTGGGATACCCGAACGTGGGAAAATCATCCCTGTTGCGCCATCTCTCGCGGGCAAAACCGAAAATTGCCCCGTATCCGTTTACAACGACAGGGCTGGCTCTCGGTCACTTCTCGGTAACAAAAAAATATGTGGAATACAGGGTGCAGGTGGTGGAGGCGCCGGGGTTGCTCGACCGGCCGATGCCGCGCAGAAATAAAGTCGAAAGGCAGGCAATGGCAGCCATATATTATCTGGCAGATGTGATTGTGTTTGTGGTGGACCCGACGCAATACTGCGGCCATACCATGGAAGTGCAGTATAAACTTCTGGAAAACATAAAAGAGGAAGTATCGCTTCCGATAATCTTGGTGGAAAACAAGTCGGATATATATCGCTCTGATAACAAATGTTTGAAGATATCATGTGAATCGGGAGAGGGCATACCGGAATTGAAGGAAGAAATAATAAAAAATCTCGGATTATGAATTGAAGTTATGTGATACCGATAAAAACATCCAGCCAATCATGATTTCATCCCCTACATAAACAAGCCATTTACGAATATCACAAACTTGAGTGAGCATAGACTTCCTCATGACCATGGGATACGTAAACCGCACAACCCAAAATCATGGTCTTCAGCAAAACAATTTCATAACTTCATTCCGGCAAATTATGCTCCATTACTTTTTACTTTCTGATAAACTCGACGATAGTGCTGTGTATTATGGATACGATGCCAACCGACTTATTATTGGTTTTCCTTTTCCTCCGCCGCCTCCCCTGCGTCACCTTCCTCCGTCATCTCCTCATCTGCCACTTCGGCTTCCTCAGAAGTTTCATCGGCATCAGGTTCTTCATCAGTTCCGCCAGCCGCCTTTTCCTCCCCTTCCTCTTCGGGGGATTCCTCCTCGTTCGACGGTTGCTCCTGTTCCTCGGTGGTTTCCTCGGGCTGTTCTTCCTGCTCCTGCTCCTGTACAGCCCCCTCTTCTGTCTGTTCAGGCTGTGATTCTTCGCCCGTTTCTTCCTCCTCCGGCTGCTCGGCTACCTCTTCTTTCACTTCCGGTTGTTCTTCAGCAGATTCGGCTGGTTCAACCTCCTCTTCTTCGAATACAATCGCCTCAACTTTCGGGATTTCCAGAATTTCCGATTTGTAGATTTCGACTCTCTTTATAGGGTAGATTTTCTTGGACAGACGGTATGCTTCCTTGCCCAGCTCACCGTCAAGCATTAATTTTATGAACGCCTCGAAGTTCCTGCTCTTCGCCTCTTTTTCAATCGTTTCTTTGAGTATCGCCCTTATCGCTCTTTTCTGGGACGCCTGAATCCTTTTGCCTGCCAAAGCCGACGGTTTCACTCTCACGCGTATCCCGTCCTTGGTTCTGGCATCAAACACACCGTCCACCTTGGACTTATGTTTCCTGCTCATCCTCTTTATATAATCGGATGTTAAAGAATGACCTACAAATACAGTATTTGCTTCCAGTCCGCTGGTATTAACTATCTTAAATTTGAGTTTTATCTGAGATTTTGCAAAATCATTTGTCAATTCCTGGAATGATATCTCTACATTTCTGCCGATGAGCTTTTCAGGGTCGTCGGCGAGAGTCTCCGCTATTTTTGCCTTGCCAAACATGTGAGGAGCAAGAACGCTGTACCACTCCTTCTCTTTCCTTTTTCGTTTGATTCTCTCTCTTGGCATTTGCCATGTAATAAAACTTCCTTATTTAAAGGAATTGGTGATTTTATTCTGCTATTGCAAAGGTCAATCAAATAGTTTTTAAAGCAATTTGCCATTCCCACAGCCATGATAACAGGAAAAGAAGAAAGACCAGAAATCATTACTGATATACCCGGTCCTGAAGGGAAAAGAATAATCGCCGAGGATGAGGAATATCTGGCAACTACCACAAAGGCAATACCCGCAGTTGTCAAGGAGGCAAAGGGCATTGTATTTGAAGACGTGGATGGAAACAAATTCTTTGACTTCGCATCAGGTATAGGCGTTGTCAACACGGGACACTGCCACCCGACGGTAGTAAATGCAATAAAAGAGCAGGCGGAAAAGGTCATCCATTTTGCCGGCACGGACTTTTATTATGATGTACAGGTAAAGCTTGCAAAGCGTCTTGGAGGGATAACTCCCGGCACTTTCGACAAAAAAGTTTATTACGGAAACAGTGGGGCGGAGGCGGTGGAGGCGGCAATAAAACTTGCAAAATGGAGCACCAAGAGAAAATTCATACTGGCTTTCATGGGAGCCTTTCACGGACGAACAATGGGATCGCTTGCGCTGACAGCAAGCAAAATAGTTCACAAGCAAAATTTCTTTCCGTGGATGCCCGGCGTCGTTCATGCGCCTTACCCCAACCCTTACAGAAACGTGTTCGGAATAGACGGTTACGAAGAACCCGAAGAACTTGTCAGCAGGGTAATCGGCTACATAGAAGAAATGTTCAAGAGGTATGTCCCTCCGGATGAGGTGGCAGCGATATTCGTGGAATCCCTTCAGGGAGAGGGGGGGTATATTGTTCCGCCGTCGACTTTTCTGAAAGAATTGAGAAAGCTGGCAGACGAATATGGCATAGTTCTTGTCGATGATGAGATACAGTCAGGTTTCGGAAGAACCGGAAAGATGTTTGCAATAGAGCATTTCGGTGTTGAGCCGGATATCATGACAATGGCAAAGGCGATGGCATCCGGAATACCGATAGGGGCAGCCGTTTTCAATAAAAAATACGATTTCGGAGTTAAAGGTGCTCATTCGACAACATTCGGAGGCAATCTCGTTGCATGTGCTGCCTCTCTCGCCACCATAGATGTCATAGAGAAGGAAAATCTCGTGGAAAATGCCGCAAAACAGGGAGAAGTCATGCATAAACGGTTGAAGGAAATGGAGGAAAAATACGAGATTGTCGGGGATGCAAGAGGTCTGGGACTTATGCAGGCAACAGAAATAGTGAAGAACAAGGACAGCAAGGAAATATCACCGAAGGTAAGAGATGCAATAGTGGAAAAAGCTCTGAAGAAAGGATTGCTTTTGCTGTCATGCGGCGATTCGTCGATAAGGTACATCCCTCCGCTGGTCATAACATCGGAACAGGTAGAAACAGGCATGGATATACTGGAAGAAGCGATAAAAGAAGCAAGCAGGGAGTAATCATCTCAATTCTCTGAAAACTTCCTCTATCTCTTTCATATCCGCATCAGTTCTGAATCCGTCGGGAGAAAAATGTGTTCTCGATGCGGAAAAGCCCTTTCCCCTCAATTTTTTTATAACATCAGAAAGTTTCGGTTGCACCATTTTGAGCCGTCTGCATATTGTACTGCTTTCATAATACATCGGAACTGTAATTTCGTCTTTTATCGTGCTCATCAACTTTTTTGCCCTTTCGCTTTCTGCCTCTTCCGCAATGAAATCTACAACGTTTTCATCATTTAATGATCCTATCCACAGCGGTCCTGCCATCTTTGCCCCTATTCCATCGCTGGACTTGCCCGTTTTCCATCCGTTATCCCTGTAAATCCATCCTATATTTTCCATTGCTTTGTTTCCTTTTCCGGCACCCTTCTCCACCCTCATGTACGTTCTGAAGTAGTGGTCGTGAGAGTATGAAAACACCGGGTATGCACCGAAATCCATCATTGCAGCAGTCCTGACCAGAAAGCCGACAAGTATTCTCAAACCGATTTCCTTCATACCTTCGCCGTGCATGGGTACAGCCCCGTACCTTCTTATGCACGCCTTTTCATAAACACCGCATAGAGTTGCCTTGTCCGTGGCGGTGAATGCTGCAAAACCTTTGTTACGCATCATCTCGAATGCATGGACGGCGAAAGGAGCAGGGGAACCATAGGGGTCTATATCAACATAATCATATTTGTTACGGAAGAGAAGGCGGATATCACCGTTTATAACATTTACCTCGACATCGTTCAGGGCGGCATTTCTCTTTATTATTTCGTATGAAACGGGATTTACTTCATTGATATGAACCTCTATCAGCCCCGTCTCTACACCGACCTCGTTTGCTATTCTTATGCCCCTCACGCCCGTGGCTCCGAGACCGTCCAGAAATTTTTTGCATCCCTTCTTTACCGCATACCTGCAGAAAAGCACGCATAAATCCCTGTCCAGCGACATCGCAGGGTTGTAAAATCCGTCTCTCTTGGCACCGGGGCCGCTGCCATCTTTATCCCCATAAAGTAAAATTTTTGTTTTGCCTTCCCTGCCTATCATCGGAGTCCTTCTTTCAAAATTCTGTCTATTTTATAAGGCAATATATTCCTGTTTACAGGAGTTATCTCAAGTATGCGGACATTGTCCATGTTTCTTATGTCCTGAAGAAGCGAATCTCTGGATTTTTTGTGGAGTGTGAGAAGCAACGGCTTGTCGGAATCCAGCGCAGTGCGTACCACCTCCCTGAATTTTTTGCTTTCCAGCTCCATTTTGCCCACCTCATCTATAATCACAATATCAACATCCTCGTCGTCAAGAGCATTCTGTATGGCGGGAATGCCTATTTTTTCAAGCACTTTCAAATCTATACGGTACTTGCCAACGCGATATATGGTATCAAGGTCGACATGGGCAAAAATACCCTCTTTCTTCGTACGCCAGTCTATAACCTTGAAGCCGACCCGTTCTCCCTTTCTCTCGATACTTTCTGTTATCATTCCCCCGAACGAAAAATCATTTTCCAGTCTTTTTATAACCCGTATGAGCCCTTCGGTTTTGCCGACTTTTGGCGCGCCAGTTATCCCTATCTTAGGTGTGAGTACCATTCTCAGTATGAATGCGAAGTTGCTTTAAAAACATTGTTTAAATAAATACTATACTCTCTCCATCGTTCTTGATTACATTATCGATAATACTGCCGAGAGCAAATTTAATTACTTCCGTTTCATTCATCATATGATGAGAGGCAAGTTCTTCACTTTCGAAGGAATAGACGGCTCTGGAAAAACCACCATTTCAAAGATGGTTTACGATGATATCACAAAAAAACGGGATGCGGTATGGACAAAAGAGCCCACCTACGGATGGCTGGGAAAGGCCGTCGAGAGGGCGGTGGAGGAGGGAATGGACGCTGCAACCGTTGCTCTTCTGTTTGCAGCTGACAGAAAAGAACATCTGAAGGATATCAACAACTGGCTGGATGAAGGCAAGACGGTTATATGCGACAGGTATGCGGACTCCACCATAGCATATCAGGCAGTCAATCTTTCCGGTACGGATGAACCCATAAAATGGCTGAAGGAAATTCATTCCCCTTTTTATGTCGAACCAGACATAACTTTCCTTTTTGTGCTTGACCCTTCGACTGCAATAAAGAGAATTGAAGGGAGGGAGCTGTCACCTTTCGAAAAAATATCCTTTCTGGAAAAGGTGCAGGAAAATTATATCCGCATGGCAGATGGCAATAAAAGATTCATCAAACTGGATGCAACCGAGAGCAAAGAAAAATTAAAAGAAAGATGTTTAAAAATTATGGGAAGAGAGATGGGTTATGATTACGAATAGCCCCCTATTTTGAGTGACGGGTCTCCGAGCAAAGTCCATTCCTCCAATGTTTTGCAATCACCCTGGTTGTCCAATGGGGGAAATGCACTGGCATAATCTGTTTCTGCCTGACCAAATGCTTCTCCGAGTATGTCCTTCCCGTCATGGCCGTATGCATTGAAAAATCTCGATTCAATATATCCGCCGAGATATTCCACGCAATCAGGTATACCGTCTTTGTTACTGTCTCCGGTTGTACCCAGTCCCAGTCCTGCGTATCCTATGGTTGCAATGGAACCGCCACCTGCCATCTTGACCAGATGCCAGCTCCAGCATTCGTACGTAGGCTGATATGTCCACTTATTATTCTGGAAATCCATCAGGCTGATATTGAACTCACTGTTATGGCAGCCGCCGACGCTCACAACCGGCAGTTTCCCTCCGTTATGCAGCAAATCCATATTGTATGTCATCAAACCGTTGACCCATATATTTGCATCGCCAACAGGATGGGTTGCCCATGCAGTCGGACTTCCGTGCCCATCGAATGCGACAAAGCCGAAGCCACTGTTCATGGTTTTTATCACGTTCATCCAAGCAAGTCGTGCAGCCATCTTTCCTGATTTTCCACCCATAATACTTCCATCGGATGCATAAAGTTTTGTTGCCGTGAACTTGGAAGGCATAAAGCTGAACTCGTGTGTCGTTGCATACTCCCCGTCATACACGCCGGCAGAGTCGCCCGGGAATGTATCGCCTCCTACAAGCAGCATTTTATTGAACCATGACGGGTCTGCAGGTGTGCTCTCATATGTTATGATTTTGTTAACAACGGTCTTAACCTCTTTCACGCTTCTGCACGCAAGCCTGCCTACGTAAACGTCAGGATAACCGTCAATCGTGTCCTTTCCATATCTAAATGACCATGCCGCGTATACACCATCTCCGTTTGTATCCCAGCTACTGAAACTGCCATTGGCATCGTATATGTCTGCAAAGTAAAGGTCGCTTAAGTATCCGCCTTCTCCTTCCGTCCCCATCGTAGCCAGGGCCGCATATCTTACAGGCACCCACCACAAGCTATCGTCCACTTTTGTCGCCCCGTCGTATCCCCAGTTGCCGGTTACATATGATTTCTTTCCTCCGACAAGCATGACATACTTTATTCCCCAGTTCTCTATGCTATCTTTTATGAAGTATTTGATTTTCTCCGCACCGTCTCTTCCCTGAACGGGGAAATAATTGCTGTTATAAATTTCATCCAGCGTTACCATAATTGTTTTCATTCCATGGCTGTTTTTGTGGTCAACTAATGGTTGTAGAGCATCTTTGAATTCCGACGGTGCAACGATAAGCAAATCGTAAACGTCGTTTTTAACCAGAGGTTTTGCAGAAGGCGTATATTTCACATCTACACTTATATTGTCAACGTACTCTATCTCATTGCTCGCAGGGATATAACGTGCGGGAAAAGCCCTTATCGACAGAAAAACAACATGCTTTCCGTTTTTCAACCCTGCCCCGGTGTTCCACTCAACCCAGCTCGACGGATAAGGAGTGCTGCTTTTGTATATTGCACCCT
>CAZQQE010000035.1:0-1306 GCA_964595325.1 uncultured Thermoplasmatales archaeon
ATGGTGGCGTAAAAATTCGACAATATGGGGTGTTCCAAGTCTGCCATAGCCTCCTTCTTGAAAAATATCCAGCGGAGAATCCACGGAACCAGCAGGACAAAAAACAGGGCAACGTTGAAATAGAAGAGGAAATATGCAGCATCCTTCAAGAAAGGAAGGTATTGAGAGTAAAATAACGATGTTATGGCAAGTATTCCTGTTCCCATGACGCTTGCGAACCATGACGGAGTGAAATTTTTGACTATCTGGCATCTGCATTCAATGTCCCTTAGCATTCTGTCACCATTTCAACTTTTTTTGAAATTCCCTCGGGGAAGGTATGCAAGAATTGCTATATAAAATTTTTCATTTCAACTTTTTTTGAAATAGTTTCTGGCATTATATTTCTGAAAATAAAAAACGCCCGGGTCGGGATTCGAACCCGAGTCTGAGCCTCCGCAGGGCTCTAGGATATCCAAGCTACCCCATCCGGGCTTTCCATGTTACTTTATCAAATCAACCATCGCCACTTTTTCGAGAATCAAATCACCATACATAGATTTATCGACTGTTTTCATCTCTTCCTTGCTTATCCCGAATTTCTCAATGGTCGAGATATCACCGTTTATTACAGTATCATCTATCTTCAATCCCTCACCCTCAATAAGCTTCGTTATCTCATTCCTTTCCGCTTTTCCGTTATATTCATCAATGCCGGTCTTTCCGGCGGATACAAATACGTATCTGCCGCTTCTTCCGGCTCCCATGAAATCTATCGCATCCTTTATCTGCCTTTTTCCGGAAGCATATAGCAAAATTTCCATGTCAAGTGTTTTGCATGAACTTGCCCCGTTTTTGAAAGCTCTGACCGCATGCTCGACCGCCGATACGATGTGCTCTCTGCCGTATACCATATCCGCATTCATTATCTGGCAGGCTATGCTCCTTGCCTCTCCGAACTGCCTTATTTTGTTTATCAGCCCTTGCATGTCATCAATCCTTCCCCTGCATCCGATGATTTCTATTTCCATGTGACGACCTTTCAATGCCCTTTTTGTTTAAATCATTTATGCCATCTTGCAAAAAAGCGCGGGGAGAGGGATTTGAACCCTCGAGATCATAAGATCACAGGATTAGCAATCCTGCGCCTTACCAGGCTGGGCCATCCCCGCTTCAGGTGAGAATGTTGCAACGAAATAAAAAGTTAGTGCTTCAAGCGCGGGATAAGCGCCGTCTCCACT
Source organism: uncultured Thermoplasmatales archaeon (assembly GCA_964595325.1). GTDB lineage: Archaea > Thermoplasmatota > E2 > UBA202 > DSCA01 > VBQP01. The sequence goes on from CAZQQE010000035.1 coordinate 1,221, forward strand.
ACTTCCGTTAAGCTGTTTTTTTTCATACCGGGGTTAAAATCCGCTTCCCCCGTGGTGGTGTAGCCCGTTTTGTCCGTTATTTCGCA
>CAZQQE010000035.1:1406-10941 GCA_964595325.1 uncultured Thermoplasmatales archaeon
ATAAAAACCTGACCGTGTAGTCCGCCTCCTGCCCTTCGCTGCACCCGAAAGCGATTGCAATGCCGGGAAAAAATTTCTTGAATGCCTTTTTGACTGCCGAGATTTCCGATTCATCCAATGAATCGATTTTTACCGCCAACGGCTTTATTCTTTTTCCGTTCTTTATCTCTCCCGCCCTTATCCTGGACGAACTTACGGGGATGCCGTCGTCGGCGAGCACAAACGGCACCCGTATCACCTTCAATTCCTTCATGCCCTTTCTTCTTCGTTCCCCGTTTATCTCCTCAGCCCCTTTAACGGTTTCAGGGGATACGACAATGGCATCGAAGTCCCCCTCCGCCGCCGCCCCGTATTTGTCATTGAGAGGGACGATGTCTGCAGTCCTTCCGAATTTCTCAATCAAAAATTTTTCGAGATTGCTCCTTCTTTCGTCATAGCCCGCCACGCTTTTCCCCATCTTTTCCGCCATACTGCATGTCGTAATGCCGATGGTTACGCTGTCACCGACTTCGAACGCTTTTCTCAGCAATGCCTCATGCCCTTCGTGAAGGATGCTGAACGTGCCGCCCAGACAGACTTTCATCGGATTATAATGGCATGCTGTTTTTATTGTTTGCCACCGACCATGGAAAATATTAAAAAAAGATATGGGTTATAAATTGATGAAAAAGGTAGTTTATTTTACACTGGCAATATTGGTTCTGGGAGGTATGTTTCCATTGATAACGGGCAATCAGACAGATAGTCCGTCCGTGGACATTCAATCCGAAAAATACAGCGTTTCGGAGGAGAGTGGCACACCCGTCAGCGGAAATTTTTTGGATTCGAACAAAATAAAAATCGTTTATCCTCTTTTTTCTATGCCCGCAATAGTGGCGGAGGGGAGGGAATTTTACCGTCATGGTGAATTTCAGCGGCTCTCCGGACAACTGGAATTGCATAATATCGACAGCCTATGACATTGTATGCGAGAACTTTTCTCTTCCAGTCGAAAGCGATTATAATTCCACATCCCGTCTGTGGGAGCTCTCCGTTCATGTGCCTTATGCCGTGGATGATGACCTTTATAATCTCACCGTCACTGCAAGCAATGGCGAAAATTCATTCCGGGCGAAGGAGCCGAAAGCGGTATCCGTGGTTAAAAAGTTAAAGGATGACTTTTCCTTCGTCCATCTGACGGACTTTCATATAGGCGACCCGAGAGGACTGACGGTCAGCATAAACAGAACTATCGGGTGGAAAGCAGCAAGGAAAAGCATCGAGGAGATAAATTTGCTGAACCCGGATTTTGTCATTATAACGGGCGATATGGTCTTCGGGCAGCTTTATCCGTTTGAATATTCGGTGGAATACAGGAAATGCTATGACATACTCCAGAAATTTGACGTACCGATATTTTTGTGCCCCGGCAACCACGACGGCTACATACAGCTCGGGCAGGACGGGTTTAAGTTCTGGAAGGAATTTTTCGGTCCTCTTTATTACTCATTTAACTACGGGCAGTACCACTTCACATCCGTCAATTCGTACGACTGGCCCGCAAAAAACAGATGGGCGATTTCGTATGCCCCGTTTCAGTGGGGAGGGCACATACAGGAGGAGCAGATGAAATGGATAGAAAAGGATTTGCAGCATTCCACCAATGCCAAGGCAAGATTCATCATGTTGCATCACAACCCGCTCTGGGATACGAAAAACGACTCGTTGCTGAAAAACGGAAATTACACGGGAAGGAAGGAATTGCTCAATCTTATTGAAAAATACAATGTCAGCGCAGTGTTCGACGGACATGTTCATTACGACAACGTGACAGCGCGGAATAACACATTATACATCACGACAACAACATGCGCTAGCGAGTTGAGTGCAAGTGACGCATACTGGGGATACCGCCTGATTCATGTGGATAACGGAAAAATCATTTCATACAATTATAAAGAGCCGAAATATTCAATTCCGTTATATCGGCTGAATTACACCTACTCGACAAATGACGGCTCTGCCAGCACCGTAAATGCGGATGTGGATAACCATCTGGAAATGAACGTTACGGCAAGGCTGCATTTTTATGTTCCCGCCGGAGATTATGATGTTGAGAATGGAAAAATCGTGAAGGAAACAACGTCTAACGGAATAGAAAAGGTGGATGTAGATGCAAACGTGCCCCAGTTGCACTCTGTGAAAGTTACCATCCGCCCTGCGTAAATTGCCTATTCCGTTATCTGAACGTTCTGCCCGTTCTGAAGGAGATGAACATCCTTCCCCAGCCGATAGCCCATCTCGGATGCCAGCGTGGCAACCGATGCCAGCTTCTGCATATCTCCGTGGGCAGGAATTATTGTATCCGGCGAGACAATTTTTATCAAATCCCTTATGTCTTCTCTGGAAGCATGCCCGGATACATGTATGTCCTTGAACATCCTTGCTTTTGTGTTGCGGATTTTGTGCTCCAGAATCGTCCTGTTTGCCCGTATGGTGGGAGTCGGAATGACACCCGAGGCAAATACAATGAAATCATCGGGCATTATGGCAAATGGAACTTCCCCGTTCACCATTTTGGATATGGTTGCGTTGGGCTCCCCCTGCCCGCCTGTCGCCACAATCAAATAATCTTCTCTGTTGTCATTCAGTTCCTTCAATCTCTTTTTCGCCCCAAAAGCACTCTTTATTATCTCGGCATCTCTGGAGAAATTTACGAATTCCAGTTTTTCCGCTGCACTTATGTAATCATGAAGGGAACGCCCTATGAACACCACTTTTCTTTCGAGGGCATTTCCCATATCGAAGATGCTCTTGAGTCTTGCAATATGTGACGCAAAAGTGGTCACTATTATTCCGTGCCCCTCATTTTCCATCCCGAGGAGAACGTCCTTGAGCATTTCTCTTGCCACGGATTCCGAGAATGTCTTTTTCTCTTCCTCTGCGTTTGTGGAATCGACAATCAATGCAATTACATCTTCCTTTCCGAGTTTTCTAAGCCTGCTTTTATTTGTTCTTTTTCCCACGATGGGATGATTGTCAAATTTGTAGTCCAGAGAGTACAGAATATTCCCCTGTGGGGTGGATATGTTTATCATCGATGCCTGTACAATAGAATGTGTTGTGTGGATAAACTCTATTTCTATGTTCCGGGAAACCCTGTATCTTGAGTTGGGATTTATCGTGAGAAGTTTGTTCTCCATTTTAAAGGATTTGTTCTTCTCCATTTTTTTGAGTATTTCCACCGTATATGGGGTTGATAAAATCGGACAGTTGTATCTCGAGGCAAGCCACGGCACAGCCCCTATATGGTCAAGGTGAGCATGGCTTAAAACAATTGCTTTCACCTTTTTCCTAACTTTGGAAATCGCATTATCATTGGGAATCGCATCTTCCCGAATGAGTTTTTTGTATGACAGACTTTCCTCATCTTGGAGCGGGACATATCTGTCCAGATAAAGACCCATATCAAGAATTATAGCCTCATCCCCTATCTCCAAGCATGTCATGTTTCTGCCCACCTCATCATATCCGCCGACAGCATACAATGTAATATCGCTCATGTGATGAATATGCATGAAATGCTATTTAATATTTAATGAAAAACGTACAGGCTTAAAATCGAGAATGAATGTAACCGCCTCACGTAATAGATGCTCACACCTGTTGGAATCCCGATAAAAATAAAAAACTTTAAGTGTTATGAGGTTATTAAAGATACAAGGTGTATAAATGAAGAGAGGGGTCGGGATCGCAGTAGTGATAGTTATATCACTTTTGTTTTTAGGTATCGGAAGCCATGGTATGTATAAAAACGGAAATATCGATGCTTTTCCCACCGGAAAAATACTTTTTGTGAATGCAGAATGGACTCCGGACGGGGAAAACGACAAGTACAACAGTATACAGAATGCCATCGACAATGCCAGCAACGGTGACATAATCTATGTCTTTGACGGAACGTACGAAGAAAATCTGTTCATAGATAAGAGCATACAGCTTATAGGAGAAAACAACGTTATGCTTGACGGGATAGAGAATCATAATGCCATATATATCATCACGAGCAATATTGTTATATCGAATTTTACGGTCATGAATGGAGCCGTATCGGGCATTCTTATCAACGGAAGCCTTGGCGGACATAATGCAGTAGTAAGGAATTGCGTACTTACCGGGAACGGAGAGGAGGGGGCTTTGCTTTACAACACATACGGCAACATATTCGTAAACTGTACCATTTACAGCAATCCGGTAGGAATAAGGGAGAAGGATTCCCACAATAATACCGTCCTTGATTCGGAAATTTACAACGGGGATTGGGGCATGATTTTTGATAACTGCATTAACTCGTCGGTAGAGCGTTCTTCAATTTATATGAATGAAAACAAGTCCGTCAACATGAGTCACTCCGATGGCATTTCCATCAAAAACTGCATGTTATACGACAACTTCTGCGGTATACGTATAAGAAGTTCTGCCAATGCATCAGTGGAGGGTTGCAACATCACCGGAAACATTGTCGGTATCAGAATAGACGGCTCATCAAACAATACTGTCACGGACTGCAATGTTTTCGGCAATACGGGTTACGGCATATACATAAGCAATTTTGGCATCCCGTCATCGGGAAATCTGGTACACCATAACAACATCATGGGCAACGGAGAAAACGCATATGACGAATGCGGCAATATATGGAATACAAGCGTTGGCAACTACTGGGATGACTATGCCGGCAGCGATGCCGACGGCGACGGGATGGGCGATACCCCCTATGCCATATATGGCGGGGGGCAGGATGACCACCCTCTCATTTATCCAATAACGACACCTTCCTTCTTTGTATGGGTGGATGATGATTACAACGCATCTGTTCCCGGATGGCAAATAGACCACTTTAACAGCCTTCAGAATGCCATAGACGATTTGAAGGACGGCGGAAAATGCTATGTCCACCCCGGAAATTACAGCAGCTGCTCGATAGACAAACCCATTACACTCATAGGGGAGAACGGCGCGGCAATAACCTCCGGCGGCGACGGCATCTTCATAAATTCGGACAATGTAACCGTAAGCGGTTTTTCCATATCGGCGGATGGCAACGGCATAAAGATACAGAATGCGGACAACGTGAGCATACACGACTGCAATGCGGCACAGGGCATTTTCGGATTGTACATGGTAAACTCGTTAGGTTGCAATATAGAAAACAGCGAGTTTTACGGCAATATGAAAGGCATCTATCTATTCAATTCCTCCGGGTTGCGCATTTCCGGCAACAGAATCCATAACAATTCCTACTTCGGGATGGAAATAAGCCACGGCTCGTCGGATAATCGTATAAGCGACTGCCAGATAGAAAACAACGGCAATTACGGCATATACATTACTCAGAATTCAAACGGGAACGAAATATACCATAACAATTTCATCGGCAATACGGCCTATGACGCCTGCAGCAACGAATGGGGCTCCACTTACGAGGATGCGCTCGGAAATTACTGGAGCGATTATAACGGCGCGGACTCGAACAGGGACGGGATGGGAGATACCCCGTATGCCGTAGACGGCGGCGGAATGGATGCATATCCTCTGGTAAATCGGATTGAAGAGCCACCATCATTTGTATGGGTTAATTCTGCCTTTAACGAAACGTTTCCGGGCTGGGGCGTTGACCATTTCACGTCCATCGGCGCTGCCGTGGGGGCGGTAAAGGAAGGGGGCGGCGGATTCGTGTTCCCCGGGATATATGCCGAAAATGTGGTGATTAACAGAGAAGTCACATTGAGCGGCATGAGCAGTGAAAACACGATAGTTGACGGAAATTTCACCGTTACGGGGAACGATGTGAAGATATACGACTTCGGGATAAGAAATTGCTGGAATGACGCAGGCGTGAATGTACTTGGAAGCCATGCGGGAATTTTCGGTTGCGATATTTATGATAACTATTACGGTGTCAGCATACATGCTGTAAATGCAACTTTGCAGGGATGCAACATACATGACAATTCGTTTACCGGCGTGACAGCAAGCAATATGCAGCATTCCGAAATAAAAAATTGCAGCATATACGGAAATAACAACGGTGTGATGCTGTCCTACTCATCATACAATTTCATAGAGGGGAATGACATAAGCGGCAACTCGGTTCACGGGTTGAGGCTGCAGGATTTCTCAAATCACAATAGCATTTCCTACAACAATTTTGATGGAAACATATACGGATTGTATGCAAAGCAATCGTCTGCCAACGACATCTGGCTTAACAATTTTCTAAACAACACCGTGCATGCATACGACAGCGGCGTGAATAACTGGGACAGCGGCGGCGTAGGCAACTACTGGGGCGGGTATACTGTCGGGGATAACAATTTCGATGGAATAGGAGACAGCCCTTATTCTATTCCGGGCGGTACGAATGTTGACCGATATCCTTTAATCCGACTGGCAGGGCTACCGGTTGCATATTTCACGTTCATCCCTTCCGGAGGGATAGACACGCAGACAGAAATATATTTTGTTGATAAGTCCGTGGATTTGGACGGGAGCATTGTCTCATGGGCATGGGATTTCGGGGACGGTAATATTTCCAACCTTCAGAATGCATTTCACAGATACGGAGATGATGGCACGTACGTTGTCAACCTTACAATTGAAGACAATGACGGAAATACCGGAACCGTGTCGCATGAGGTGCATGTTGCAAACGTCCCGCCCGTCGTGAATTTTTCATGGGTTCCGCCGGACCCGACGGACATGGATACGATTCTCTTCACGGACGGCTCATACGATTCTGACGGCATGGTTGTGAACTGGACGTGGGATTTCGGGGACGGAACCACGGGTTACGGAAGCATCATAACACACAATTATTCCGGAAATGACACGTATATTGTTACTCTCACTGCAAGGGACGATGACGGCGATTCCAGTTCCCTGCAGAAAGAAGTGGTTGTTTCAAACGAGCCGCCGGTAGCCAATTTTTCGTATTCGCCTCTCTCTCCAACAACCGCCGATACAGTCCATTTCAATGATACGTCTGCCGATGCGGACGGCACGGTTGTGAACTGGACGTGGGATTTCGGGGACGGGAATGCAAGCCACGGGCAGAATCCGAGCCATAGCTATTCAGATGACGGAACGTATGCCGTAACTCTGACCGTCAGGGATAATGATAACGGCACTGCCAATGTAACAAAATACATCAACATTTCAAATGTTGCGCCTGTTGCAGGCTTTTCGTTCATTCCGCCCTCGCCGAGAGATGTTGACACGGTCCATTTCAGCGACGAATCATACGATACGGATGGTTCTGTGGTTTCATGGTTCTGGGAATTCGGAGACGGGCATAACAGCACGCTCCAGAACCCGAGCCATACATACTCCGACGACGGTTCATATGCCGTCAATCTGACGGTGAGAGATGATGACGGCGCATCCTCGGTATTTACAAAAACCATAGAAATAAAAAATGCCCCTCCCACTGCGGAGTTCTATTACGTCCCGCCTTCCCCCGACGATCTGGATAACGTTTCGTTTTACGATAAATCGGGCGATGCAGACGGAAGCATTGTCTCATGGAAATGGGAATTCGGAGACGGAAATACAAGCAGCGAGAAGAATCCTTCGCATACATATGCAGATAATGGCATCTACACGGTCAAACTAATAGTTACAGACAATGACGGCGCAACCGACCCTGTGCTTCATTCCGTACTTATATCAAACGTGCCTCCCGTTGCAGATTTTACATACTCACCTCAAAATGCAACCGACCTTGAGGATATAACATTCACCGACAATTCGACCGACGCAGACGGCTTCATTACCAACTACACATGGGACTTCGGGGACGGCAACACAAGCTATGAAAGAAATGCAACCCACAAGTACGGGGATAACGGCGTATACACAGTCACTTTGACCGTAACCGATAACGACGGCTCTTCGTCGTCTACGGCAAGGAGCATAAAAATATTGAACGTGAAACCCGTTGCAAAATTCTCCTATTCACCTCAAACACCTCAGAGCGGCAAATATGTATCATTTGATGATCTGTCGACCGATGCGGATGGCACAATAGTGAACGGAACATGGGACTTCGGGGACGGCTTCACCGAGAAAGACGGCAGTCTTTTGAGCCATAAGTACGATAATAAGGGGACTTATATTGTAAAGCTGACTGTGACAGATAATGACGGCGCAACCTCAAATATTACACACACGATAACCGTGAAGGGAAAGGAGGAGACATCGGGCTTTGACTTCGTCATGCTGGTTGCGGCTGTCGGCATACTCCTATTCATGTGGAGAAACAAGAAAGGCATATGGAGAATGAGATGAGTAGGGAGAAAACAATAAGGGACTCCGTCCACGGAAATATAAGTCTCGACAATTTGGCTCTCGAGTTGATGTCTCTGCCGGAGCTCCAGCGCCTTCACGGCATCCGCCAGCTCGGTTTTACCTATCTCGTTTACCCCGGAGCGAATCATACCCGCCTCGAGCATTCCCTCGGAACATATCATGTTGCAAGACGCATGGCAGACTCCGTGGAGCTGGGACGGGAGGAAAGAGACATGGTGGCTGCTGCCGCCTTCCTACACGACATAGGACACGGGCCTTTTTCCCATACGCTTGAATATCTGCTTCACGAGAGGACGGGAAAAGACCATGTAGAGATAACGAGGGAGATGGTTGCCGGGCGGCGCAGGCTGGCAGACAGCGGGGGCGGGGAGAGCATAAAGGAAGTTCTGGGCAATTTTGGAATAGATGCAGATGACATTGTTTCCATCCTTGACGGCAGCATGGGCTATCTATCGGAAATGATACACGGCTCCATAGATGCGGACCAGATAGACTACCTGCTCAGGGATGCCCATTACACAGGCGTTGCATACGGTGTGATAGATTTCGACCGGTTGATGCAGACGATAAGACTGCATGACAGCCATATTGTTGTCGAAAAGAAGGGAATTAGCGCCATAGAGAGCATGCTTGTTGCCCGCTCGCTGATGTACTCCGCCGTTTATCTTCACAAGACCGTGCGCATTGCAGAGCTCATGCTCATGAGGGCTGTCAAAAGGGCAGAACCGTTCGATTTTTCCCAGATGGTGGACGGCGAACTCGTTGAGCACCTCAAGCACATGGGGGATTTGCAGAGAGACATTGCGCTCCGGCTGAAATACAGAAGGCTTTTCAAAAGGGCTTATGTCAAAACTCTTTCCGAGATGAAAACGGAGGAAAAGGAATATCTGGCCGAAATAAAGGCAGAGGAGATGGAGGACGAGATTGCCCGGAAGGCAGGATTGGACGAGGGATATGTAATTGTGGACGCTCCCGGAAGGGACATCCTGCTGTCCGAACCCCGTTTGAAAAAAATGGATGTCAAGATTCTGGACAACGGAATAAAGTCGTTGAGCAGCTATACCCCTCTTGCAAATGCCCTCCAGATGAGAGGTGTGACAGACTGGGGAATAATGGTATGCTGCCCCGAGGAATCAAAGAAGAAAGTAGCGGAAGCGGCGGAAAAAGTGCTGTGGAAGTAAACTCA
>CAZQQE010000036.1:0-10910 GCA_964595325.1 uncultured Thermoplasmatales archaeon
ACTGGCTTACAATTCAGCAGCAAAGCTATAGCATAAGTTTACAGAAGCATTCTGCTATAGCAACGACAAGAATACTCAGCCAAGAAAAAAAATTGATTGCCCCAGATGCGGGGCAATTTTTTGTGCTAAGAGTATTTATTCTATTACTTCGACATTGACCGCTTTGGGCCCTCTTGGTTCGTCTTTCACGTCAAATTTTACTTTCTGTCCTTCTCTGAGCGGTGTGTCAGATTTCAAATCCGACTGGTGGACAAAAATGTCCTTATCCATTCCTTCTGCACTTATAAAGCCATAGGATACCATCCATCTTTTTACTATTCCTTCCATTTATTCACCTATTTCTGTTAGAGGAACATTCTCCCACTATATTTAATTTGTGTTTATGCCCTGTGTGCATTCGGATGAAATCAGAATATGCTTAAATAGTAAAATTCTTTACATCCCCATGCCCAAAATCAATCCGGATAATATTTCAAACGTGGTTGTTACAGGTAAGAGCGGAGCAGGAAAACAGCCCAGAATAGATGTAATCGCGGAGGAATTCGGACTTGAACAACTTTCCACTGGAAATATTTTCCGTTCCTATCTGGGGAAATTCAATGAGTATGGTTATGAGAAGAGCCTATCCGAATTCTGGGACGGAAGCAAAGGGAAATTCATATCGGATGATGAAATAATGGAAAAGCTGGGGACATCCGATGACGACATACTTCTGGGCATGAAGGCCAAGTATTTCGTGGACCGCGGTCTTTTTGTTCCCGATTATATAACAAATGAGCTTTTCAAATCTTATTTTGCAAAAAAGGGATACCGCAAGCAGGTGCTGGACGGTTATCCGAGGACGTTGAATCAGGCAGAATTTCTTCTCAATCTGGTTGACGAGGAGCATTCCGGAATTGATTTCGTACTTCTTGTCGAGAATTCGGATGAAAAAATAATTGAGAGGACCGTGAACAGGAGAATATGCCCCAAATGCGGCGCGGTTTATCATCTCAAATACAACCCGCCGGATAACGGTCGCTGTACCAAATGCGGCGCCGAAGTCATCCAGCGTTCCGATGATACCGAGGAAAAAATCCGTTCAAGACTGGAAGAATTCAGAAAGAAAACGGTTCCTGCTCTTGATTATCTGGAGAAGCAGGGAATCCCGGTCGTCAGGGTTCCCGGTCATCTGGAAGAGTTCACACCCGAAAACGTTCGCAGAAGCGTGATGGACGAAGTAAGCAAGCTGTTTTAGAGCAAATCAAAATATTTATAGCTTGCTGCGATAAAGAAAGGATGAAAAAATTCATTCTTGCCATCACGGGTGCGTCCGGTGTTATCTACGGTATAAGGACATTTGAAGAGTTGAAAAAGGCCGGCTGTAAAGTTTGTTTGGTAATCTCAGATAATGCAAAGAAAGTAATCAAGCATGAGACATCCTATGATGCAGAACAGCTGAAAAACGATGCGGATGAATATTTTGATGAAGACGAGATTACATCCGGCCCCGCGAGCGGTTCTTTCCGGCACGACGGTGCTGCAGTTGTCCCCTGCAGTTTGAAAACAATGGGGGCAATCGCTTCCGGATATGCGGACAATTTAATCACGAGGATGGCGATATGCTCTCTCAAGGAAGGGCGGAAGCTGGTTGTCGTGCCGAGAGAAACCCCTCTTGATTTGATAAGCCTTGAGAATATGGTGAAGTTGAAGAAAGGAGGTGCTGTTGTGCTTCCTGCGATGCCCGCATTTTACCACAAGCCGGAGAAAGTAGATGATATCGTGAATTATGTTGTCGGCAAAATACTGGACCAGTTAGGCGTGGAGCACGAACTTTTCAAAAGATGGGGTTAATCGAACAGCCTTTCAATCATCCATTCCGGCGTGAAAGGAATCTGGTCGTCATATTCCTGACCGTTGCCTATGAACAGAAGCGGTTTTCCTATCGTGTATGCGATTGACAGCGCTGCTCCTCCTTTTGCATCCGCATCCACCTTGTTCAGTATTATGCCGTCTATCCCTACAACCTCGTCAAACTTTTTCGCCTGCTCCACGGCATCATTGCCCGTCAGCGCATCTCCTACAAAAATAATCATGTCCGGATTTGCGACCTTCTTTATTTTCTTCATCTCGTCCATGAGATTTATGTTCGTCTGCATTCGCCCTGCAGTATCAAGCAGGACAACATCCTTATATTTTGCCTTGGCATGCTCGATGGCGTCGTAGGCGACGGCGGCGGGGTCGGTTCCCGCATCATGCTTTATGATTTTCACTCCTATTTTATCGGCATGCAGTCCGAGTTGTTCTATCGCTCCGGGTCTGAATGTATCGCATGCACCCAGAACGCAGCTGAAACCTTTCTTCTTCAGACGGTGAGCAATCTTTGCTATTGTGGTCGTCTTTCCGGTGCCGTTGACGCCGACAAACATCAGAACAACGGGCTTTTCGCTTTCTTTTATAAACGTGTCAAAGTCCTTCTCGTTTGATGACAGAATCCGTTCTATTGCCTTTTTGAGCGTGTCTCCCACCGCCTCGCCCGCATTTTTTCTGCTGATATATGGAAGCTGGTTTTTTACACTGTTTTTTATATCTTCCACGACGGGGAGCGCCACATCCGCCTCAAGCAATCCCATCTCCAAATCCCACATGAGTTCCTCGAGCTTCTTCTCGCTTATGGACAGCGGCGCTTTCTTTTCCTCTTTTGTTTTGGCGAGTTCTTTTTCAAGCTCCAGAGTTTTCTTCAGCTCGTTCTCAACCTTTTTTTCTGTGGCGACCTCTCTCTCCTTTGCAGTTTCTTTGGCAGGGGTGGGTGTTTCCTCCTTTGCCTTTTTAATCTCTTCCTCTATTGCATCCTCAAAATTTTTAAACTTCTTCTTCAGGAACTTGAACATCTTTTTCCTCCGGCTCTATCTCATCTCCTATCTATCTCTTTTGATAGCCCTTCCACCTTTGTCTTCAAATCCTGGGCGGTATTTATCAAATTGTCCTCTTCCTTCAGGAATTCCTCTATTTTTTTATCCAAGAATGACATCGCTCTGCTGATGGATTTTTCCGTGACCACCCCGCCGCCCACCCCCGTCAATACATTTGAAGTATTTTTTATGGCTGCATGGATAAAAACATTTCCGCCTAGGGGTACAAGTATCTCGTCCCCTTTTTTCGCCTTCGATATCTCCTCAAGAGCCGATTTCACTCTGCGGTACTCTGCCAGCAGTTCCTCCACGAATCTGACCTGCTGGTATATGGCATCCATTCTTTCCTGATATTCCTGCAGTAGCAGTATATTTTCAGCGCTGCCTTCCTCGTTTGCCATATTAATTCTCAATCAGGTATTTCACCACGAGGTCTTTTACTTCCTCGGGTGGCACTTCCTTCAGTTCCTCTATCTTTATCATCTTTCTTTTTACCCGGTGGTTGCTGCCGATTATGGACAAAATCTTTTCTTCCGCCTTGGCTTTGCTGCTGCTGACTACCTCCTTCTCGAACGGGTGCCAGATGTTTTTCATATAAAACTTCCCTTTCACTCTATACGCTTTTTTGACCATTTTATTCACCTATCAAATCAAGGGCATCTTCTATTCTCCCCATCTCTATACCTGTTGTTCTGCTGCCTGCAATGGCACCATTTTTGTTTGCGATCAGTCCCGCACCGACATAAGGGACGCCATGATTCACTGTTCCTATGTTGACATCGACCCCCATCACTCTCTCCAGTCTGTCCTTTTCATCTTCTTCCAGCTTCGGATGGCACAGCACTCCTTTGTTTGTTGCCACCGCAGCCATGCCAACGGTTTTTATGCCGGCTATGGTGCCTCGTTCCACTTCCACATCCAGAACGCCCTTTATATCCTTTATTGTTTTATCGCTCATCATGGGATGGATGATTGCCCCGTAATCGTTGGCCAAAATGTTGTTTCCTGCAGCATTGAAATTGTCCTTTATTACGAGCACGTTACCGTCAAAAGTTTTTGACAGAACATCTATCTCATCTTCGCCTATAAAATCGGCAACAACTGCCCCGTGAGAATTTATCGCCAGCAGCGAGCCCGTTATTGTGCTTCCTCCGATGGCAGTATTTACTACTTTTATATTGAGCACTTCCTCCACCGCCGCCTTCTCTTTTTCCTGCAGGTTTGGTGTTGCGAATGCCACGGTATCGTTTACCCTGCAAAAGACGCCCAGATATGGATTGTTGTTGAAATCCAGCCTTTTAAGCATGGTAATAACTATCAGCTCTCCCCCTTTGCCTCTTCTTCTGATTTTTTGGGCTTGTCTTCATCTTTCTTCTCAACCGGTGACTCTTCTTGGTTTTCTTTCCCCGGTTCTTCGTTCTCCTCCGGTAACGGTTCCTCTGGCATCTCCTCAGTTTTTTCTGATTGCCCTTCTTTCTCTGGCTGTTCAGCGACTTTCTCTTCTATTTGTTCTTCAGGGCTTTTTTCTTCCGGTGGCACCTCCTCGGTCGCCTCTTCTGTTTCCAGTTCTTCCTTTGTTTCCTCGGCGGCCGTCTCCTTGATTGCCTCTTCAGGTTGCTCTTCTATTTGTTCTTCGGGGGCTTCCTCGGTTAATTCTTCCTCAGCCGGTTGTTCCTCTGTTGTCTCTCCGGGTTCTTCTTCAGAGACTTCTTCCTCCCCGACCGGTGCCTTCTCGCCCTCTTCTTCTGCCTTTTCTTCTTTCTTTTTTCTCTCCGTCACTTCAGCTTCCGGAGTGTACGCCCAGACAATGCCGTCATCGCCTTTAACTCCCTTGACTCTTATTCTTGAAGGGATGTTGCTCCTCCCCCTCGACCATATCTTCTCATTCAGACTGGCATCAATCATAACTTCCTCTGCCTTCATATGCTTCGAAAGAAAAATCCTTACTTCTTTGACAGCTCTTTTTGCCCTTTTCGGCTTTGGCAATGATTTTACCCTTATCAGTGGAATCGTATAAATTCTCTCTTCCGCCATCTAAATCACCTTTTCAATTTACTTCTCCTCCAGCTTCTTCTTTTCGGATGCTGAAGGAATCTCCTGTTTGTCCTCATTGTTATCCAAGCAGGTACTCTCCTGTTACTCTTGGTTTCCTTGTTCAGTCTTTTCTTCTTGCCCGACGGTTTGTTTCGTGACATCTAAATCCTCCTTATTTTTATCTCTCTCTTCTTTGGCATCAAATTTTTTATCAATATCTGAAATTTATTATCATCGAGCTGTTCTCTTAGCCTGCCCATCTGGTACAGCCCTATTAGCTGGTTCTCTATCCTCTCCGCGTTGGTAGGATTTGCCATCCTTATTCTGGCAAGCCTTTCCCGGGCATCCGCATCCAGCAGCTGCCGGAGCAAAGCCCTTTTCTGCGCCTCTATATACTCTCTTTCCTCCTGCTCACGGTCGCCCTGTTGCATCTGTTGAATCATTCTTCTCTTGATATCCTCTGCGTCCATATTTAATATCACACTATTATTCTATTTAAATTTTTTTATCTCTTACTTATGAGTTCGTGAGATGTATTGTCAACAAACGACCGTCCCTTCGGAGTTACAATCCTTCCCTTGCCCTTTATGGTCGTTACCAGCCCCGCCTCCTCCAGCTGCTGAAGGGCCTTTCTAATGATTGAGCCGCTTCCCTTTCTGGCTTTATAGGGCTTCACCCTTCTGTCCCTTTTGCCGCCGAACAGACTGCGGAGATGCTCTATGCCTATGGGACCACGCATGTAGACCTTTCTCAGCACGGCTGCCGTCCTCACATACCACCAGTCGGGGTCGTCGGGCTGTCGTTCCTTGTGAACGCCTGTCTTCACCCACTCTGCCCATTTGGGCGGCGTGATTTTGTATTCACTCTTCAGCTTATCCGCTAGCTTTTTTATTACCGCATCTGCTGGAACATCATACGCTGTGGTCATATTCTCAACGCCCAATACAAAAGTAATATAAAAAAGTAATGGGAATACTTCAGAAATCGGACACGGCAGTCCGGGGGCGTTTCACCCACGAAAACTTTATATATAACATCTACATTCGAAAGCAAAAGGTTTAAAAACTTTGGGGGTAAAATGTCAAGAAATAAAAAAGTTGAGATAGAGGAAATAAGTAAATGCCCCGAGTGTGGGTCGACGCATCTTATTCAAGATTATGAACGAGGAGAATTGGTCTGCGGAGACTGCGGGCTTGTGATAGACGACTCGTATATAGACCACGGTCCGGAATGGAGGGCATTCGACCCCGAACAGAGGGACAAGAGAGCGAGAACGGGCGCTCCGATGAACTATGCTGTTCATGACAAGGGTCTGTCAACGATGATAGGATGGAAGAATAAGGACAGCTACGGCAAATCAATTCCCACAAGAAACAGGGCACAGCTTTACCGCTTGAGGAAGTGGCAGAGAAGAATAAGGGTCGGAAGCGCCTCAGAACGCAATCTTGCATCCGCACTTTCGGAACTCGACCGCATATCTTCGGATATGGGTCTGTCGAGGAATGTGAGGGAGGCTGCTGCCATGGTTTACAGAAGGGCTGTTGAGAAGAATCTCATAAGGGGGCGTTCCATAGAGGGGGTTACCGCCGCCGCCATATATGCTGCTTGCAGGCAGTGCGGTGTGCCTCGCACCTTGGACGAGATAGCAAACTCATCGAGGGTTGACCGGAAGGAGATAGGAAGGACATACAGATTCATAGCAAGGGAACTCATATTGAAGCTCATGCCGACCTCGCCTCAGGACTATACGGCAAGATTTTGCAGCAAACTCACCCTGAGCGAGGACATAAAATCAAAAGCTCTGGAAATACTTCAGCAGGCAGAGAACAAGGAACTGACGAGCGGAAGGGGCCCCACGGGCGTTGCAGCAGCGGCAATTTACATTGCTTCCATACTCTGCGGCGAGCGGAAGACTCAGAGGGAAGTTGCGGATATAGCAGGGGTTACCGAAGTCACAATCAGAAACCGCTACAAAGAACTTGCTGAAAAACTCGACCTTGATATTGTACTCTGAGCGCCATACCAATGCCCACCAGATGGTACAGGGAACTTAAAAGAGAACACTATTACAGGAGCGCAAAGAGTGAGGGTTACAGAGCTCGCTCCGCATACAAGCTCATCCAGATAAACAAAAGATATAGGGTAATCAGGAAGGGCGATTTGGTCATAGATTTAGGCGCAGCCCCCGGCGGGTGGAGTCAGGTGGCTGTGGAACTCGGTGCTTCGGTCATTGCAGTGGATATGCAGCGAATCAGGCCCATAGACGGGGTGAATTTCATTCAGGGAGATATGACCGATGAGGAGACGAGGGAAAAGCTGGAGGCGGCGGTGGCGGGCAATGGGGTCAATACGGTCATCTCTGATATGTCGCCGAATTTATCCGGCAATTACGTGATGGATCAGGCAAGGAGCGTGTGGCTTTCCAAAAATGCTCTTGACGTGGCATGCGAATTTCTTTCGGAAAACGGAAATTTTGTTTGCAAAGTATTCATGGGCGAGGATTATCCGCAGTTTCTCAGTGATGTAAAAAAACACTTCAGCATGGTGAAACCTCATTCTCCCGAAGCTTCCAGAAAAAGAAGTTCTGAAATATACCTCATCGCAAAAAATTTCAAAGGTCGGAAAGATTAGAGATGAGCCATCTTGCTGTCATCCTTATTGCATCCTCGCTTCCGTATTCCGGTTTCCACCCCATGTTTTTGAGTCTGTCTATGGATAGTCGCATAATCTTCACATCTCCTTTCCACCCCCTGCCTCCGTCCACCCCTCCGGTGAATCTGTATTTCGGGGATATACCCATCTCCTGGGATACGATATCCGCTATTTTGCGAACATCGACCCAGTCCTCGGAGCCGATGTTGAATATTTCCACCTTGCTTTTGCTTTTTTCCATGCCGAAAAGCATGGCATCTATGCAGTCCGAGATGTAGAGGTATGATTTTTTCTGACTTCCGTCCCCGAGTATTTCAAGTTCACCCGCATTTCCCCTCAATTTCTTTATGAAGTCGTAGGTGACGCCGTGGGTGCTTCTCGGGCCGACGACGTTCGCAAATCTGTATATCACGGATTCCATGTCGAATGTGTGACAGTATGCAGATATGAGTCCCTCCGCAGCAAGTTTCGAGGCGCCGTATAGGGAGATTGGGACGAGTGGTCCGTAATTTTCGGGAGTCGGTATCTCCTCCGCCTCGCCGTAGACCGTGGAGGAAGATGTGAATGCAATCTTTTTAACGCCCGCCTTTCTCATTTCTTCTAGGAGGTTGTATGTGGCGATTATATTCTGCTCGAGATGAACCCTTGTATTATCGACACCTAAGCGTACATCCGGATTTGCCGCTAGGTGGAATACTGTATCGCAGCCATCAAGCGCTTTCTTTATATCGCCCGGATTGAGCAGGTCGCCTTTCACGAGTTCGAGACCCTTGTTTATGCTGCCCTCTATGAATTCCTTCCTTCCTGACGAAAAATTGTCTATGCATTTTACTTCATGGTTACTTTCAAGCAGCGAGTCTATGAGATGGCTTCCTATAAATCCCGCTCCGCCTGTAACAAGAATTGCCATGGCAATGAATTCGGTAGCGATATAAAAGGTTTATAGGAGATTGAAAAAATTCAATAGTCCCATCCACGAGAGTATGAACAATGTGGTAGTTATTGTTGAACCGATGGAGACAATCGCAACTGTCTTCTTCGCCTTCACCCCGAGCAATCTTGCAAGTATGGGTGTGCTTATGCCCCCGCTACCCTGAAGAGGTATTATCATGAAAAGCACCAAACTTAATGTAAGCAGTTTCCTTTTCTTGAATTTCTCAGCCCTTCTCTGTAGCCATGCATAACCCCTGTCGAGGAATGGCACGTGGGTTATAATCAACTCAGGAAACCACCAGTTGTATGCTATTATGCTTGCGCTTATGACATCCATGATTATCATCGTGCTCCACACAACCCATGGCGGTATGTCAGAGGCGAGCATTGCAGGTATGATGGATTCCTTGCCTGCAGGCGGGAAAAAGTATGCAATAGTCAGCGCTCCGTACTTTCCCGCCATGTCCCCCGGCAGATAGTTGAGAACGAATATGAAGTAGTATGCAATAGTCAGAAAAGGGGTTACGAATATCAAAAATTTGTAGAAGACGGCAAGATTGTTTTTAATCATCTGGAACTGGTCATAAGCATCTCTGACAAGTCTAGGAAACTTCATCTGAATTTTCATTTTTACCATTTTTCAAATCCTCGTACGCTTTGTCGATTATATTCTTTAACGTCTGGTAAACTTCATCCAGACTGACCTCTTCTCCTGTGATGCGGGAAAGGAGGCGGGAGAGGCGGGTTGCCGTTCTTACGAATATCAAATAGAACGCGAACAGCATACCCCACGTGAAAGCGACAAGGGCCGTCATGAATATGAGAAGATAATTCATTGGGATGTAAACGGCACGGGCTAAAAATATTTTGGTTTGTTTTCAAATTTTATTGCCCAAAAACTCTATATTTGCTGTTATGATACGTACGTAATGCCCTTTACCAAGTCAAAGTTGATGGAGTTTCCCAGAGATGTCATTGTGGGGCATGGCGTCATAGAGGATATAGTCGATTTGTGCAGGAAAGTCAATCTGGGGAAGCATCCGCTCATTGTCCATGACGAAAGGACGAAGGAGATGGCGGGGAACAGAGTAATCGAGATATTGAATGACAGCGGTTATACCGTAGAGGACATCGTCGTGGAAAGGGCGACAATGGATGAGGTGAACAGGGTTCAGAATCATGCAACGAAATGGGGTGTCGGCTCCCTGATTGCCGTGGGCGGCGGCAGCGTCATAGATGTGGCAAAACTTGCTTCTTTCAATTACAGTGTACCTTTCATAAGCATCCCGACGGCAGCCTCTCATGATGGAATTGCATCGCCGAGAGCATCGATAAAGGAGAAAGTCGGCTCCGTGTCAATGCAGGCCCGTTCGCCCGTTGCCGTTCTTGCCGATACGGCCATTATATCAAAGGCACCGTACCGCATGCTTGCATCGGGTTGTGCCGATGTGATATCCAATCTGACGGCGATTCTTGACTGGAAACTTGCATGGAGGCTGAAGAGGGAATATTACAGTTCGTTTGCAGTTGCCCTTGCCAAAACAGCGGCTGATTTGATTATGGAAAATGCAGAGTATATAAAACCGGGGATAGAAGAATCATCGTGGATAGCTGTGAAATCAATGATTGTTTCCGGTGTGGCGATGAGTGTCGCAAATTCTTCGCGTCCTGCAAGCGGCGCAGAGCATATGTTTTCTCATGCCCTGGATAGAATTGCACCGGGAAAGGCAATGCACGGCGAGCAGTGTGGCGTCGGCTCGATAATGATGATGTATCTGCATGGGGGCGACTGGAAGAGAATAAGGAAAGCGATTAAGGATATTGGTGCGCCCACCACCGCCAGAGAGCTTGGTGTTTCTAAAGAGGATATCATAGAAGCTCTTTTGATGGCGCCGAAAGTAAGGCCCGACCGTTATACCATTCTCGGTGCAGACGGAATCTCCAGAGAAGCGGCGGAGCATCTGGTTAGGGTTACGGGCATAGCGTAGGTAATAAAATGACATTTGTCACGTTAATAGGAAAAAAACTTGCAAAAGAAGGAAACGAGTTTGTGTACCTCGGGATAACAAAAGATTGCAGGGGATGCAAACTCAAGATGGTGTGTTCCAATCTGAAAGAGGGAAGAAGATACCGTATAAAGAAGGTGAGGGACAAACATCATGACTGCAGTCTTTACGAAGGGGGCGTTGTTGCTGTGGAGATAGAGAAGCTGCCCATCATAACAACCATAAGCAAGGATAGCGCAGAGGGCACGGCGGTGACATACAAGGAGGTCATATGCGACAACATAAGTTGCGAGAACTACCCATTATGCCATCCCGGTGTCAAGGAAAAGAAATACAAAATTTTGGAAGTTATCGGGGATGTGGAATGCCCCCTCGGGTATGAGCTGAAAAAGGT
>CAZQQE010000037.1:0-10820 GCA_964595325.1 uncultured Thermoplasmatales archaeon
TTCAGGAATATCAGGTTCAACCAAGTAGCGAAAACTTAAAGCCGCCTCCGGGAATTGAACCCGGGACCTATTCCTTACCAAGGAATCGCTATGCCTCTAAGCCAAGGCGGCTGCAATCAGAATATTTGGCGCCGTATTTAATAATTTTGTGAGAATAGTTGCTTCATGTGCGGGAACTGCATACTCTCTACGTGCGGATAGACGGCTATTTTCAGAGTAAGATATGCGCTCCTGTAAAGAGGTTGCTACCAGAAATATTAATATACTATCTACACTTATCCCCCATGACTTCCCTTCCCAAAATAAGGGGAGAATATATAAACTAAAGGAGGAATAAAATGTCATATACAGAAGAGGTATTGGAGCAAGTGATTGCCAGGAATCCTGGAGAGAAGGAATTTCATCAGGCAGTGAAGGAAGTCCTGGTATCACTAGAACCTGTGATAGAGAAACACCCGGAATTCAAGAAGGCAAAAATTCTGGAGAGATTGACAGAACCGGAACGCCAGATAATGTTCCGTGTGCCCTGGGAAGACGATAACGGAGAGCTGCACATAAACAGAGGATTCAGAGTGCAATTTAACAGTGCAATAGGTCCGTACAAGGGAGGATTGCGCTTCCATCCGTCGGTCTATCTGGGCATAATCAAATTTCTGGGGTTCGAGCAGGTATTGAAGAATTCCCTGACGGGGCTGCCGATGGGTGGCGGAAAGGGTGGCTCGGATTTTAACCCCAAGGGAAAAAGCGATGCCGAGGTAATGAGATTCTGCCAGAGTTTCATGAACGAACTTTACCGCCACATAGGGCCAAATACAGACGTTCCCGCAGGGGATATAGGCGTTGGGGGCAGAGAAATAGGCTATCTATTCGGGCAGTACAAGAAAATCGTCAACCGATTCGAGGCAGTTCTTACTGGAAAAGCATTGAGCTATGGTGGCTCTCTCGTTCGACCGGAAGCCACTGGCTACGGTGCTACATATTTCGGGCAGGAAATGCTTAAAGCAAGAGGCACGGACTACAGCGGAAAGACAGTACTTATATCAGGTGCCGGAAATGTCGCCCAATATGCAGTACAGAAGGTAAATCAGCTCGGCGGCAAAGTGGTCACAATGTCTGATTCCAACGGATTTGTGTATGACCCGGACGGCATCAGCGGAGAGAAGTGGGACTTTGTCATGGAACTCAAGAACGTGAAGCGCGGAAGGATAAAGGAATATGCGGAAAAATATGGTGTTGAATACTTCGAAGGCGAGAAGCCGTGGAAAATGGCAAAGGAGATACATGTTGATGTTGCGATGCCATGTGCAACCCAGAACGAAATAAACCGGGATGACGCTCGCATGCTCATAAACGGTGGTGTGATTGCCGTGGTAGAAGGTGCCAACATGCCGACAACTCTTGATGCCATAGATTTGCTCTTGGAGAATAAAGTCTCTCTTGCTCCGGCTAAAGCGGCAAACGCAGGCGGCGTGGCAGTGAGCGGCTTGGAAATGTGCCAGAACCATATCGGCCTTTCATGGACTGCTGAAGAGGTGGACAGTAAACTCCATGACATAATGGTGAACATATACAAGGCATCTTCAGAGGCAGCAGAGAAATACGGCCATCCGGGTAATCTGGTTGTCGGCGCAAACATTGCCGGCTTCCTGAAAGTTGCGGATGCCATGATGGCACAGGGGCTTGTATAAGCCCTTCTTCTTTTCCCCTTTTTTAATTAAAAGTCTATTATTTTCTACTTAACTTTGCTATTTATTGTTCTCGCTCAATTCAACCTATCCCTATTGGAGCGCCAGCTTTTTGTGCTCCCCATCCAAGTATGAACAATACAAAAGTATTCTTCTATGCCCTACTTTTCTACCAAACAATTTTATCAACAGGTGAAGTATTGTTGTTCTCGGTACTGGTTTTTTATTTGAATTCTCTTAGCAGTCGAAACAAAGTATTGCTTGCGAGCATTGCATCCTTATGTCCTGGCGGTCTTGCATGTTTCCAGTACAAGCTGATTATTGCCACACGGAGTCAACATCAAGACCGAATTCATCTTCCTTTTTCTTTTTCTTTCCCTTTTTGACACTCTTTAAAAGCATTTCTATCTTTTCCTCGAAATCTTTGTTTTTCTTGAACATCACAAAGTCTCCCCTCATCTGCTCTAGCAACTTTTTTGCTACATCCTGTTTTCTCTTTATTGGCACCAATCCTGATGGATAATCAAATTCCATGAGTTTGTCACATATATCCTCCATCTTTTCGAGAACGTCTTCCACTCCCTCCACCTTTCCTTCTTTCATCAAATTAATTGCCATCCTACGTAATTCACCCACAACATCTCCGAGTCCGAGCAGGTAGGATGTATATGTGATCCCGAGTTCTTCGGGGTCTGGCATGTCCTCGTCGTTGTATATTGATAAGAATATATTTGCCTCTGCCAGCTCCTGAGATGCATTTTCCATGTATCCGGCTGTGAGCAAATCAGGATGATTCTTGATTTTTTTCTTCAGTTCCTTGTTCATTTTGACTGCTTCCGATGCCATCTCCGTTGCGGTTTCCGTATCGCCGCCATGAATATTTCTTATGCACTTCCTGCTCATCCTTATTATATCCCGGCATTTCTTCAATGTAATTTCTCTAAGATTATCTTTTTCGTTGAGCATCTTTTCTATCCTGCCGGATATATCCTCAAGATTCTTCATACAAAAATAATATGTGCAGCAATTATAAAGTTGCCTATCCTTTTCTGAAGTATATATTGAATTTCGCCCCGCCGCTTTCGCTGTCCTCCACCTCCACCTTCCCCCCGTATTTTTCCGCGATTTTTCTTACGAGATAAAGTCCGAGGCCGCTTCCTCCGCTCCCTTTGCCCTTGAATTTTTTCTTGAAAACATTCTTTTTCATTTCGTCGGATATGCCCCTGCCGTTGTCCTCTATGCATACCCCTGCCAGCCCGTCTTCTTCAATGGCACGGATTTTTATTTCGGTTCCGTGAGAATGGTTTATCGAATTTTCCAGTACATTGGCTATCACTTCATCGACCAGCATCCCCACTTTTACCTTTGCCTTTGCACTTTTCTCGTATATTATTGTTATGCCTTTTCTCTCAGCTTCCATGGAATAATGCTTTATCGCTCTCCTTACAATTCTATCCAGACTCATGCTCTTCAGTGAGATTTCCTCGCTTGCCTGATGTATCTGCCTGATTTTTTCTATCAAATCGCTTCCCGTCTTCACCGCATCGTATGCTTTTCCCAGAAATTCTCTCTGCTTTTCGGGAAGGTCGTACCTTTCCAGAAGGTCAAGGTAGCCCATGACTATCTGGGTTTTATTCCCCAAATCATGGCGCAGGAGAGAATTATAAAATTCCGCCTCCGCCTCCGCTTTCTTGCGGGCGGTGACATCCTGAATGATTCCTTCTATCACTTCGCTGCCGTCCGCATTTACTAGCACCGCCGACTGGGTGGTATAAATTGTTTTGCCGTCCTTTCTCACTCCTGTCATTTCGTAATTTTTAACCTTCCCTTCTTTTCTGATTTTCTTCAAAAACTGCTTCACTTCTTGCTGTTGGGCATACAGATTCCACGCATTTTCCATCTCCCCGATATCGCTGTAACCAAACATGCCTAGGAACGAGCTGTTAGCCTCCAGAAACCTGCCGCTGGCGGTTATCCTGTATATCCCTTCTACTGCATTCTCTACAACCTGTCGGTATTTTCTCTCGCTGTTGTATAGTGCCTCCTCTGCCTTTCTCCGCTCGGTAATGTCTATGACATTTCCCAGAATGGCTTTCCTCCCTTTGTAAGTTATAGGCACTTCCATTACGTCAATATAGTGAATTTCTTCCTTCTTTGCAGCGACTCTTATTTCATAGTGCGGATTTATTTTTTTCACACGGGCAGCATGCCTTTTTCTAACGATTTCTGCGTCTTCAGGATGAACGAAATTCAAAAAAGGTTTGCCCAGCAGTTCCTCTTTGCGATACCCTAATATCTCTTCTATTCTGTTGTTCACATACACTATTTTCCCATACTGGAGCACGTAAACCCCGAAAAGAACGCTTTTCGTGAATATATCCTCTGTTTCGCCGCTTTCCGGCATGCATATTATAAGTGTTCCTTCATCTGATTTCGATATGAATGAGCGGACTGACAGGGGTGTTCCGTTTTTCATGGTGATGTGAATCTCATGGCTTTGTACTGCTTCGTCATTCTCTTCTCCATCTCTCAATAGCATCGAGATATGCTTGCCCCTTACATTTTTTGCATCATACCCCGTGAGCTTTTCAGCCCCTCTGCTAAAGAATTGTATGTTGCCCATGCTGTCCGTGGCAATGATGGCCGTATTGGAGCCGTAGAAAAACTCTTCGAGGTATGACAGCCGTTCCCTTTCCCGCTCTAGCCTCTTTACTTTTTCCTCTATCTCATGAAGCAGTCCATCAAATGCGAACATACGGCGCATAGCATCTCCTGATAACTCTCTACCCATACCCCTTATAATAAATGTGGCAGACGGTATAAAAAATGTTGGATGGACTGAAACGGGTGTGCGGTTGAACCCACAGCAATGCAAAAACATATAAATGGATTATAAATTTGGCTGTTACACATGGAAGATAAAAAAGAACCCCCCGGTAAACGGCCAAAACGTGATATATATGGAGAGAGTGGAGAATCTTTCGAATTCAATTCATCTATCTCATATTTTACGCTCTCTCAAAAATTTGATTTCTAAGGATTTCAAAGAATCTCTGGTATCCCTTTTAATGTCCACCATGGGCGACCTTATCACAGGCATAATAATGGGAGTTTCGACATCCAGTTTGCAGATGCTGCCCGCTCTCATCGTTCTCATCCCGCCTGCCATAGGCATGAGAGGAAATATTTTTGCGTCCCTCGGTTCACGGCTGGGGACATGCCTCCACACGGGGCAAATTTCTCCGGACTTCAAAGGGAAAATATTGAAGGACAATGTAAACTCCTCCTTTATCCTGACAATTTTGATGAGCATATATCTCGGCATCATTGCAGCATTCACTGCCCAGTTTCTCGGCATGAAAGTTAGCATAATCGATATGGTACTGATTTCTATACTTGCAGGCATAGTCTCCGCATTCTTCATGCTTGCACTGACGATAGCAACGGCATTTTTCAGTTACCGGCGCGGATGGGACCCCGACAACGTGACAACCCCCATAATAACTCTTGCGGGGGATATCATCACACTGCCCTTTCTTTTCCTGTCCTTACACATGGTTATTGGGATGGGAGGGGGGGAAAAGATTGTTCTCTTTTATGTTTTCATAATCCTCGGATTGGTTAGTATATTCATTCCCTTTTCCAAAATGTCGGGGCAGTACCTTAGAAAAATTTTGGTAGAAAGCACACCCATCATGATTGTAGGGGGATTGCTGGGCACATTCTCCGGTTCCATCCTTGGCAATTCCTTTGAGGGATTGATAGGTATAGCCGGTATTCTGACAATGATGCCTGCATTTCTGGAGGACGGCGGCGCAATCGGCGGCATTCTGGCTGCAAAATTTTCATCGGCGCTTCATATTGGCTCCATGGAGGACAGTCTCACTCCCCCAAAGAAAGCATGGAAGATGTTTTTATCAATGCATCTGATAGGACTTATCATTTTTTCCTTGATAGGGACATTTGCATTTTTCATAAGCAAGTCCGTCGGAGTGGGCGTACTTCCCATTCACGAGATGATAATTATTTCTCTGATAGCAGGGGAAATATTGATATTCATAGTAAATCTCATAGCGTACTACTCCTCGGTTATATCGTTCAAACACGGTATAGACCCCGATAATGTTACAATTCCCACAATCACAAGTTTGATGGATATCATCGGTACGGGATGTCTCATTCTTGTGCTGATGCTGTTCGGCACCATATAATTTTATTACTTCTTGTTAAGTATGCCGTCAAAAAATGATTTTTTATCCTTGTTTTCCGATTTTTTTTCAACTCTTTCCGTTTTATTCTCAATCTTCACCGGAACCCGGCTATCCTCGATAACAGGTTTGTACTTCTGTAAATCGTCAAGTGCCTGCTCTATGCCCTCCACCTTGCTTACGGAATAATAGGATGTCTGCACCCTGCCTCCCTCCTTGGCTATCACCTTTACCACGTATCCGCCTGATGTCTCGTAGACAATCTCTCTGTTTATGATTTTGCCCTTAATTTCCTCTGGTGAAGTCAGAATGTTATTTGTTTCCTCTTTATCGGGCAGGGTTTCTTCCTCCAAAATTTCCTCTTCCTCATTTTCCAGCAGTCCCCCGTCAATGGTTTTTTCTATATCCTCAAGGCTTTCCTTTGCTCTCTTTTCCCAGCTCTTTTCCTTCAGTTCGCTATCGGAATCACCGAACGTTTCCTCCTCCATGGATTTTTTTTCATCGGGGGAGAGATAAAACTCCGGCAGCACATATTCCTTTCCCTTTATGCTTTCCTTTTTCTCCTCGTCGGGCTCGGACAACAAGATTTCGGAATATTCCGCCTCCTCCGCCTCTTCCGTTACGTCATTATTTACCTCCTCAATCTCCTTGCTTATATCCCAGAGGTCGTCATCCTCTTCCTCATGTTTTCTTATTCTCGGTATACGGGGCAAACGCATTTCAGCACCAAATATACATACGCTTACTCCTTAAAATGTTTTATGCTTGTCCAGCCCGTCAAGAACACCTCCTATATCCTTCTGTATTTCCTCAATGGGACGGTTTGCGTCTATGATGTGCCATCCCCTCACAAGTTTGAGGGCTTTACGCCTCACATCTTTCAATTCCTCCAGGTTCTCGAACATTTCTCTTTCTCCTGCTCTTGCATCTATCCTTTTGAGTGATTCCTCCGGCTCGACATCGAGAAAGAACATGTATTCCGATGTCGGCAAAAAGGTCTTGAAGAATTTGTACAGTATTCTTGCAACCGGCAGAGGCAGGTATGCGACGCCCACGAGATACCTGACAACGATGAACGTGTCCGCCTTGCCATAGTATTTTCTAACCGAGCGAATGACGTCCAAGGCATAATAGACCGATGCCTTGAGATGCTCCTTCTTTCCCTTTCCCGTAAGCGCTTTCTTTGCCCTCACCCCGTATTTATTATCGTTCTCTGGATGGGAACGGATTATGACACTCCCCTCTTTCTCGTAACGCTCCATTATGAATTTTGCATGGGTATCCTTTCCCGCACCGTCGAGACCGTCAACAACTATGAATCTCATCTTAACACCCCTATGCCATTGCGAAATAAACGAGGGCTGCCGACAAAGAAACGGTGAGATTGTCAAGACCCATGGGCGTTATCCCCTCCATCAACGTGGCGACAAATGCAGCGATAACGACGGCACATATATTGACCGGTACGGCATAGTACACGAGGGCGATCGCCGAAACCGCCACGACAACGAAAAACATGGCTAAAGAGCCCTCAACGCTTTTCCAGTCCCCTAAAATGTTGTACTTCCTCTTTCCGAATCTGGTCCCGATGAGGGATGCAAAACCGTCACCGTAGGACATGGCAACAATGCCTATGGCTATGACCTCCGGCCTGCCGAAAAAAACGTACGCAAGCACCGTCCATGAGATTGAATAGTAAACCAGCCCCATACCGTGCCCCGCCGCCGACGTCTCGCTAACTATTTTCAGCGGCGAGTGCGGGCTGACAAGGAAGGTGAGGACTATGAACGGGGCGGCTGCGACAAATGCCATCACCCATGCATGTTCGAACAGCGGCAGTATGAAGAATATATTCCCGACCATTATGTGAAGGAATTTTCTGCTTATGAGAGGATACTTGCTGAGGGCTTTCTCCGATACGAACAGAAGAACCGCGACGTATGCATAGACAAAAAGTACCCCTGTGATATCGCCTGACAACATCCGATTTAAAATGATGTTTCGGTATATAACATTAAGCAAAAGCACCCGCCAGAAAAGCCACCAGCCCCACGGAAATGCCCAGCAAACTTATTTTTCTGAATCTATCAAGACTTTTTGCGTCAACCCTCGAAATTATGGAAATGGAGGTGTAGAGTAACATTGCGTCTGTGATAAGAACCAGCATCAGATAAACATAATCGTGATAGTAAGCGCTGTCTATGCTGAAAAGAAACGGAATGAAACTCAGCATGACCGCAAGAATATAAAACAGTGATGCGACGGCGTTCGCCCCTTTCTTGCCAAGGTATGTCGGAAATGATTTCGTTTTTCGTGCGGCATCTCCTTCAAAATCCATCACGTCCTTCATTATCTCCCGAGCGACTCCCGACAGAAAGGCGATGAAAGCTATGAAATATATCACCGCCGGAATGCGAGATGAAACGGATGTCGCCCCGAAAACAAAAGGTATTGCCATCACGAATGCGATGTAGAAATTTCCCACAACTTTGATTTCCTTTAGTTTAACGTCGTAAAGAGTCGCCAGCACTGCATTGAGTACTGCAATGAAAAAGCAGGTCATATTCACCATGAAAGCAGCCGCAAGTCCTGCAGGAAGGAGAATGAAGTAAAGGTACAGCGCCGCCTCCGGCTTCAATTCCCCCCTCACAAGCGGTCGGTCCATTCTTTTATTTCTTCTGTCAACCTCAAGGTCGAAATAATCGTTCAATGCAAAGGTTCCCGCTTCTAGAAAGAGGGCTGTGAGAAACGCAAACAAAAATTTGTCTGCAGGTGGCAATCCTTTTCCGGCTATGAGCGCTCCTATGAGAATGGCGACGGCGATCATCAGCCCGTGCTCCAGGCGTGCAAGCTGCCATACCGCTCTCAGCTTTTTCATGGATAGAAAACGGCTGTCCTTCATAATAATTACTCTGGTTCTATCTCATAATACTCTTCTAGCATGCCGACGGACGATACTGTCAGCCCTTCAATTTTTTTGGCGGCCTCTTTGATGGAATCACGGTCTGTAACGTCCATTGCGCGTATGTAGAGAAGCACGCCCAGCTCCCATGCGTTGTAAACCATCTCCGCCTGACTGGCATCCGAGTTTGCATCCTGTATTTTTTTGACCGGATTGATAAGCAGCACCGATACGAAGGTCGTGGCGCTGGCGGAGCCGAAGCCCAGGGTTGCCAGCATATTCCATCCGTCCGTCGGAGACCGGAAAACGTAAGAAAGGGCAACTATGAGGAAGAACAATCCGATTCCGAAGAGCATGCTCGAAAAGGTGTAAACTATGTACTTTGTATTTCTCGCGCCGTCACACAATTTTTTTATCTTTTCCTTCAACAAAGGCATTTCTTCCATGAGTATTTTCATGATTGTGCCGTTCAGCTGCGAATTCGCCCCGTCTCTATCAAATCTTTCACCTGCCATCCCTCCAGTATTTGTGTGGAAGTATTTGTCACTTTTTGTTTTTCGTCAATATGCCTTGTAAAGTGACCTTGTTATTGATCATGGATTCGAGCAGGATCTACTTCCTGCCCAAATTGAAAATATATGCATCCATCTGGGCATATGCCGTCGTGCCGTTTACTGATACCTCTGCCCTGATGCTGTGCTTTCCTATCGCGGGCAAATTAAAATACCACACATACGGCGGGGAGTTGTCCGAGTAGCACTCCTTTCCGTCAAGATAAAAATTGACTGCACCCCCATTTGTGGATATCGTGAACGGCATCTTTCCTATTATGGTGTTTCCCCATGGTGCGGGCATGATGTATCTCCCGTCAACGTACAGGGCGGGGTGCCACACGTTTGGCTCTGTCAGAAATATCTCGGCATCGCTTATGGGAGGGAGGTCGTCGTCAGGTACGCCTGCCGCCCAGGCGGCGGCACGCCGCAACATCCACCAGTTGTACGACCAATCCGCATCCTTTCCGTCAACCCAGCGGTAGAGGTAATCCTCCCTGAAAAGAGTATATTTCGAACGTCCTAAAAATTCCTCTACATGCCCGCCCAGAACCGTACGCTCTTCTGGATGAGGACCGAATAATGCAACCCTGCCGTTTCCATATGTTGTTGCTATTGCCGCATACTGCCCCTTTACATCCGTCACTACAGGTGCTTCTATCTGCCATTCCCCTCCCACCTTTTTCCAGAAATGGATGGGTGCTTTGTCGCTCACCTCCTCGGCGTAGGTGGCAAGAGGAATGATTTTTCCGAGCAGCGGGTCGTTGCTGTCTGCGGCATACATGCCGGGTCCGCCCTCGTAACGTATAACTCTGGGATTGTTCGGGCATACGTTGAGTATCGGATTGTCTGTGATATTGCAGGCAATGGGAACGCCCCCCTCCAGCCCCGCCGACTTGTAGAGATATTGCCATTCCTGTTCCTGGTCGTCATTCACATATACATTTGCGATTCCCAGCACGCCCGCATCTATGATTCTATCTATGAGGTTCGAGGGGTTGACCATGCCCTGCGATGCCTCGTTCGCCCCGCCGCATATGCCGACGTAGCCGCCGCCGTCAGCAACGAAATTTCTGACATTGCTTTTCCATCTGCCGTCCATGCCGTGGATGTACTGGCGGGCACTGGCGCCTATGGCAAAGACGTCGTAGTTGTCCGTGTTCAATGCATTCTTACCGTAGCCCATTGCCTCCGCCATGTTTATCTCGGAGATATTGAACTGGTAATGCGTGCCGCCCGCCGTCCATCCGTACTGGATGGCATATTCGAGAACCTTTATCGCCGGGACTATGGACGGGTAGACGGCAACGTTTATGTAAACTGTCTTTTGCGTCCTACTGTCGGAGATTTGAAATGATGGAATTAAAAGAATTGATATGACGGCAGCAAGAGAAAGAAGGCGCATAACCTTCCTCATTCCTTTCATGTGTCATTCAATGTTGTCGTGTATAAATAGGTAACGGAACTGCCGATG
>CAZQQE010000038.1:0-10645 GCA_964595325.1 uncultured Thermoplasmatales archaeon
TACTTTATTCCCCAGTTCTCTATGCCATCTTTTATGAAATATTTAACCTTCTCAGCATCATCTCTTCCCTGGACAGGGAAGTAGTTGCTGTTGTAAATGTCATCCAACGTAACAAGAATCGTTCTTATACCGTGGCTGTCCTTATGAGCAATGAGGGGCTGGAGAGCCATTGCAAATTCAGACGGAGTGATAATCAGGAAATCATACCCTTCATTATTCTGTGTTGCCCCGCTGTTTGTAGGTTCATTCGATGTTGTTTTCTGTACGTAAACGCCGGAAAGCGGAGCGGAGCCCAAAATGCCTACCAGTGCCACAGCCATAACAATAACAAATTTTCTATTCATATATCCTAAATACAACACGTGTATAAAATTATTTTTAATATTGTTTTGTCGGTTCGTTTCCATAGAATAAGCAGACTGCCAGCAATATGATGGCTGTCACGAGTATTTCCGTAGCACTTTCAATGATTTTAATCGGGCACGGAAAATAAGGCACGATGAAAGGAAATCAGTTCTTGGATGGCCGACAGATGTTATAAAAACTCACAGAGCAGATGAAGAAAATATGAAAGCCGCCCTTTTCCTTCTTGTCTCAGTAAACCCTAAAGGAAAACATAGCTTTTGCCGCCGCAATTATTATTCCTATGTTGCTGCTGGGTATGGTGTTTCACTTGCCTATGTTATAACGAACTTTTGCTGTTATCTTTTTCACTCACGATATCTTCGATTGCTTTCTCATCTGCTATCTCTTTTTCCTTCTTTTCTTCCTTGAATAGTCTCCAGTGCATCTGGTGGTGCTCAAGGGTGAGAACATAGATAACGCTCCCTATGCCCGTCCACACAAGCAATAAAATGAAGCCCGGCATTGCATCATCAAGCCTCAAAATATATCCGAAAAACAAAGCAGAGGAAAGCATACCCAGCAGGGCTACGATCCACATCCCCCTGAATTTGAATTTCGCCTTTGCATAAATTTCCGGATGCTTGTACGGCAGAATGAGCGTGGATGTTGATATTGCTATGTAAATAAGCAGAATTGCCATGTTTATCATGATTACCGCATTCATGAACTGCTTGGCAAGGAGAATTATGGATATAGCCATTATGCCGTTTATGAGGAGAGTCCATTTCGGAACGCCATATTTGTTCAATTCAGCCAGTTTTTTTGGCACTATGCTGTCCTTTGCCCATGCAAATGACAGACGCGAGGATGCAAGTATATTGGGATTTATGTCCGAAATTATGGCTATCGAGCCCGCAAATGCAACAAGAACCGCTATCGCAGACGGCAGAAAGTGGGATGCCACATCCGGAACGGAACCGTTGGAGAAATCGTATGAGGAATAAAACTCGGGGGACATAGAGCCGTACGTTATCAAAGCGACGAGAATGTAGATGGCCGATATCATAATCATTGATATTAGTATTCCCTTGGGGAGTGTCTTTTCTGGATTTTTGATTTCCCCTCCCACGTTTGCAACCGCCGCAAACCCGAGATAGCTGAAGAATACCAAACTGCTTGCTTTTGCAATATCTGAGAAATTAGAATCCATTGAATAGGTAATGTTGCTTATGTTTACTTTGGATATGCCGACTATTATAAATGCGGAAATGCCTATCATGAGAAGCACAAACATCGCCGTCTGTATCCTCCCGAATGTTTTGACACCGAAATAATTGACCAGCAGAAATATGATTACGAGGGCAATCGAGATGGCTGTGATGTTGCTGGAAATGAATAAAGAAACGGTGTGCATATTCAGTATATCGAAGAAATTGTTTATGAGTACCATGTCGCCAACCGCCATTGCAGCAATCGTGGCTATCATGGCAAACCATCTTGCCCATGTCGTTATGAAGCCGATGAACGGGTCGACTATCCTGCTGACAAAAACATATTCCCCCCCTGATGACGGAAGAGCGGAAGATAGAACGGCATAACAGAGCGCCATAAGAAGGGCGGGGAATGCCGCAATTATGTATGAAAATATTATGGATGAACCGACAGGCACTTTGCTCTGTATCTGTATTGTCGAAAGAAACAACCCGCCGCCTATGACTGCGGTTACAACAGTGGAAATGACTTCCTTCAAACCAAGTTCTCTCCGAAGTTCCGTATCCTGCTGCATCCTGCATGGAATCGATGACAGGATATTAATTTTACTGTTTAGCTTGGCCCTTCGAACGGCAAAAACAGCATGCATATTTCACGGCAATATCTGTAACTCTCAAAAAATTTTTAACGGAGAGGGTATTTCACACCCATGAAACATTTGATATCGATGATGGACGTGAAGGGCCATCTTGAGGAGATAATAGATGATGCAATAGACATGAAAAGAAACGGATACGACAAAGTTTTGGATGACAAAATACTGGCAATGATTTTCGAGAAGTCGAGTACAAGAACAAGAGTTTCATTTGAGTCGGGTATGCAAAAGCTGGGGGGGCATGCCATCTTTCTCGGTAAAAATGACATACAGCTCGGAAGAGGCGAAACCATAGAAGATACCGCCCTTGTACTTTCCCGGTACGTCGACATCATAATGTACAGAGCCTACAGCCATAAGGACATGCTGGAGCTTGCCGAACACGCCACGGTGCCTGTCGTGAGCGGGCTTGATGACGAGGAACATCCGTGCCAAGTAATAGCGGATTTGATGACCGTGAAGGAGGCAAAGGGCAGGTTGGAAGGGCTCAAAGTTGTTTACTTCGGCGACGGTAAGAACAACATGGCAAACTCCCTCATGCTGGGATGCACGATGGCGGGAATGAGCATCACTATAGTTTCCCCGAAGGAATACTGGCCGTCCGATTACTATGTCAGCAAGGCAAGAGAAATGGGAAACGTGGAAATAACCGAGATAAAAGAAGGCGTCGCAAAGGATGCGGATGTCATTGTCACGGACACATGGATTTCAATGGGTGACGAGCAGGAGAAAGCAAAGCGTCTTCAGGATTTCAAAGGTTATACTGTCGATGAAAAAATTATGGGAGAGGCAAGGGATGCCATATTCATGCACTGTCTGCCTGCGTACTACGGTAACGAGGTTACGAAAGAAGTCGCCCACGGCCCCCGGTCGGTCATATTCGACGAGGCAGAGAACAGAATGTGGGCGCAGATGGCCATAATGAAGTGGCTGCTGAAATAACCGGAAAATTAAAGCAGGCTCAACTCCTTTATTTCTGCGTTCTCCACGTGGTCCAGCGCAGCAATCATATCAACAAGTTCATCGGGACTTTGATCCGGCATTACAACTTTTAGCATCAGTGCCTTCAATCCGAAAGCAATGGGTTTTTCCTCGGTGCCAACAAGTTTTGCATAGTCAGGCAGGATTTTTATCACGCTGTCTTTGAAAGTATCCATGTCTATGCCGGCATCGTCGGGCATAATCATTATTGTTAACGACACTTCACCCATGATATCACGGCCCCACGAGCCCGCATTCCGGGCATTCGTACTTTGCAGATTTTTCCCTGCATGTTTTGCATCGTCCTATTATAGTGCCGCATTCCGGGCATGGAAAGGTAACGCAGCCCTCGTCCACCAGCCCTTTTCCGCATGATATGCATTTTCCTTCAATCATTGAGGGGTTATACACATCTATCATTTAAATTTTGCTTGTATGCCTGCATCAGCTCGCAAACATATATATGCCATGAAAAGATATTATGCATGACAACGATGGGCTGCTATATATGCGGAGCAAAAAGCGTTACGAAATGCAATCACTGCTATCAGGAGATATGCGAAGGACACGCTCACTTTGTGGAGGGCATAGATGCGTATCTGTGCGACAACTGCTACGTTGCATACAAGAACGGTTCCATGGATGTCATTGCTGAGTAAGTTTTATATAGAAGAATTATTATACCGTTCTTGGTGATACAAAATGTTATCTGGAAAACAACCGATATTGATATTAAAAGAAGGAACTGAGAGAGAACGCGGCAAAGACGCACAGCACAACAACATAAGGGCTGCAATGGCGATAGCCGATGCGGTACGCTCAACTCTCGGACCAAAGGGAATGGACAAAATGCTCGTGGACAGCATGGGGGACGTCGTTATCACAAATGATGGTGTTACGATTCTTAAGGAGATAGACGTCGAGCACCCCGCAGCGAAGATGCTTGTAGAGGTTGCAAAAACTCAGGACGAGGAATGCGGAGACGGAACAACCTCTGCCGTTATACTTTCCGGGGAGTTGCTCAAAAAAGCGCTCGACCTCATAGAGCAGGATGTACATCCGACGGTCATTGCGGACGGCTATCGCTTGGCAAGCAAGAAGGCATGCGATATTCTGGAAAGCATTGCGGACGATGTTAAGCCGGATGATGAGAAGACACTCATAAACATCGCAGGGACATCCCTGACAGGCAAGGCTGCGGCTGCAAACAAGGATTTGCTCTCCGATATTTCGTACAGGGCTGTCAAGGCCATTTCCGACGAGGAAAACGGAAAAGTTACAGTTGACCTTGACAATATAAAAATCGAGAAAAAGCATGGTGGCTCGGTTGAGGATACCGAACTTATAGAGGGGATTGTACTGGACAAGGAAAGAGTCCATCCGAGTATGCCGAAGGCCGTAAAAGAGGCAAAGATTCTGCTGCTCAATACCGCTCTTGAAGTAAAGAAGACAGAGGTGGATGCACAGATACGCATATCCGATCCGACACAGTTGCAGAAATTCCTTGATGAAGAGGAAGCGATGCTGCGCAAGATGGTTGACAAGATAAAAGCATCAGGTGCAAACGTCGTGTTATGCCAGAAGGGAATAGACGATTTGGCACAGCATTATCTCGCCAAGGCAAGAATATTCGCTGTGAGGAGAGTTAAAAAATCCGACATGGAGAAACTTGCAAGGGCAACCGGCGCATCTGTAATATCGGAGCTCGATGAAATCGAGGAAAGCGACCTGGGTTATGCAGGAGAAGTCGAGGAGAAGAAGATAGGCGATGACGAGATGGTCTTTGTCACGGATTGCAAGAAAGCAAAGGCGGTGACAATCCTTATAAGAGGCGGAACGGAACACGTGGTCGATGAGATAGAGAGAGGAATGCACGACGCTCTGTCCGTTGTGGCTTCTACACTCGAAGACGGAAAGATAACGGCGGGCGGCGGCTCGGCGGCTACCGAGATTTCTCTCGCTCTGAGGGACTATGCCAGCAGTGTAGGCGGCAGAGAACAGATGGCGGTCGAGGCATTTGCCGATGCGATAGAGGTGATTCCCAAATCGCTCGCTACCAATGCAGGCCTTGATGCGATAGATATGCTCATAGAACTGAAGAAAGCACACAAGGAAGGAAAGAAATACCACGGTGTTGACATCTTCAAGGGCAAACCGGGAGACATGAAAGCAATGAATGTCGTGGAACCCATAAGGGTGGGTCTGCAGGCGATACGCTCGGCAACCGAAACGGCTGTGATGATACTGCGCATTGACGACGTAATCGCAGCCAAAGGAAGCAGCGGCGGTGGCGGAGGAGCAGGCGGCATGGGCGGCGCAGGCGGATACGGCGGCATGCCGGAGATGTAAGTAAGCACGGCATAAGCAAAAACAGGAGGATTAGTTCCTCCAATCTCTATCTTTTTTTCTACTTTATTCTCTGCTTTAACTTCTTTTTCTGCATCACGCTCCCCCACACATTTTTTATACCTCTGCCCATTTTGTGTTCCATGATTCCTGTCAAGGATTTTGCATTGAACAATAAAATGAGCGCCGATGAGATTGTCCGCCAGATGTACGATTCCGGCGGCTTCACCGCGAAAAAAGTGGGCGAGGGGCTGGACATACTTGAGAGCATGGTGAAGGACGGCTACAAAATAAGTCTGTCATTCCCTGCATGCATCGTCGCAACCGGAACAAGGGGTGTGATAAGGGAACTGGTGAAAAGGGGCATGGTCGATGTTATAATGACGACATGCGGAACGCTCGACCACGACATGGCGAGAAACTGGAAGGACTACTACCACGGCTCATTTCTCATGGATGACATAGAACTTCACAAAAAGGGTGTGAACAGACTGGGAAATGTGCTCGTGCCGAATGACAGCTACGGAACAATCGTGGAGGAAAAGATGCAGGAGATGCTCGGCGAGATGGTGGAAGAAAAGAACGAGTGGAGCACAAGAGAAATCTGCGGGGAGATAGGCAAACGGCTAGGAGAAGGCTCCATACTGTACTGGGCATGGAAAAATGACGTGCCCGTATATATTCCGGGCATCACGGACGGCGCCGTGGGCTCACAGATATGGATGTTCTCCCAGATGCATAAGTTCAAAATAGACCTGCTCAAAGACGAGAAAGAACTGGCGGATATATTCTTCAGCGACGAGGGAAAGATGGGCGCCCTCATAATCGGCGGAGGCATATCCAAGCATCATCTGATATGGTGGAGTCAGTTCCGGGGAGGTCTTGACAGTGCTGTCTACATTACGTCGGCGCCCGAATGGGATGGCTCTTTGTCCGGGGCAAGAATCAGAGAAGGCATTTCATGGGGGAAGCTTAAGGAGAAGGCAAAACATGTGACAATAGAGGGCGATGCAACCGTTCTTCTGCCCCTTATGACCGCTGCTCTTCTCGAAAGAATCGATGGCCGGTGATGCCCAAAATTCGATAAATGTACCATACTCTTTAAAAACAAAAAGGGATAATATCTTCTGGATGAAAGTGAAAGGAATCAGACTGCTTGCTCCTCTGGTTGGGTTGCTTGTCATTTTTGGAAGCGGTGCGGCACTGGGCGCGGGCGCAGGTGTAACGGGCGGCAGCAGTACCGGAGACGGTTATTTCGATGTCGGAAACTTCTGTCAGTATGGCTCGGACGGCATTGAAGGGAAATATGCCCTTTCCGGTCTGGAGGGATGCGTTATTTCCGTTTATTCTGCAGACGGGTCGCATCTACTGGACATAATATATAGGGCAGACCATATTGAAATGCACTTTCAAATTATCGACGATGCGTTGCTTAAAAAATTGCTTGAGAAGGAGGAATGGCTGAAGGACTATATCAATGAGTTGTCATACAAGAAAATGACGTTCGAGAAACCCGAGATATCTTTCACATACGGGAATTGCAGCATCGAGATGCACGATACATCCATAAACTTCCTCAGAATATGCACGACCGGAAACATTGTATTTTCAAATATGAGCGGATATAACATTAAAAATGAAGGTAATGTCGTGGAACTTTCAAAGGGAAATTTCTCCGGAACCGTGATAAGTAGCCATGTTATAAAAGAAGAGAACGGTAAATTAATAGCCGACAGATACATAATGTTTCGGGGCACTGACACAACCCCTCTGCCGGGTGAGACAGAAAAACTCAGAACCGTGGATGAGGCAATAAAATCAGGAACCCTCGGGGGAGAGATTACGATTGTCAGAGATAACAACGGTTACAGGGCAGATAATATTTCATATTATGGGAATGTCACCATTTCAAACAGGACATTAACATTCCACAAAGCCGAATTTATAGTGAGTGGTGACGACCATACTACAGGCAAGACAATAAAGATAAATGTTGGCAAAGATGCTCTATCATCAAAAAATTTGAAGGTGATGTTTGACGGAAAGGAGATTCCGCTGGCTGATAATCTTACGGATGTGCTCGACCCTAATAACGACGGATTGCAACCGGAGTATGTAAAAGTAAATGTAACCGCTGCAAATGGCGGAGAATTTTTCCTGCTTATCAGCATCCCTCACTTCAGTACCCATACAATTGTTCTGGAGTCTATTGCCAAAAATCCCATATTTATAGGAATAGCAGCGGTCTGTGCGATGGCGGTTGTGGTCGCTGCGGCTTGGGTGATGTTCAGAAAGGACGAGGCTACTCTTTAGTCTGACCGGGATTTACGGACGACCATGTTTCTATAAATCTATCCACTGCCCCATCGAGAAATGTGTTTCTGTAAGTGATAAGCAGTTTTATGACTTCGTCGCTATTTTTTATGGTATAGGACGTCTCCCTTCCGAGAGATGTTGCTTCGACGATTCCTGCATCAACCATTTTTTTCAAATGGAAGGAGACGGTGGATGGTGATTTTTTCACCTCCCTGCATATATCCTTATGGATGGAATCCGGATTGGTAAGAAGGAAAAGTACTATGCTTCGGGGCGTCTTCTGCCTCAATATTGCAATGATTTTTTTGTTTTGATTTCCAACCTTGAAGGAAGCAAAATATCTGGTGTATCTGCCGTCTTTTTTGGAAACTATTATCTCTCTTTTTTCAAGGTAGTGAAGATGATAATCGAGTGTACTGAGGGATATGCCCATCTTTCTTGCAATTTCCCTCTCATGAAGCCCCGGGTGACTCAGTATGAGGTTGTATATATCCCTCCGTGTTCCCAGAGCAAGTGAATCCTCTTTTATCATTTAACACCATCAATCTACCTATCTCTTGACTACCGTAAGGTAAAGGGAAATTATTACCAGGAGGTCGAGAACGATGAGTTCAAGGCTTTGGGTGGCGATATTTGCAATTAGGAGGATGCCCTTTACCATGAACATGGAAAATGCAATCATAAGAAAAACCATCTTTATATCTCTAACCCGTGCATACGAGACTGCGGAAACAAGAAGCAAGAGGAAGGACAGACCCACCATCACGATGGACGAAAACACTATTATTTCTTCTATACTAGCACCCCTGAGTGTTTATCTGGAGACCGTATAAAAAATTTTGTGTGTTCGATGTTTGTCTTATATAATTCGATGTTTGTAAGACATCGTTTATAAAGAATAAGGGCGTTTTATTTTCACAAACCGGGGGATAAGAAGAGGATTTTTCCCTCCTCACTTTTTGCCAATCACCGCCTCTTCATCCCCCTGCCTCCCACAATTCATAAAAGTAAGAAAGCAAGTTTTTTATACACATCGGTACCCCCTCTTGGTTTTTATATGCCCTTACCGGTAAATATACAATGGCAAGGACAGGTACGGCATCGCTCCCGCTCCACCCCGGGAAGGCGCCCAGATGGCTGTTCGGGCGGATGGTGAAACTTGCAGGGGCGATATCGGAAGTCATGATTTATGAATACGGGCATGAACGATTCCTATCAACCATATCTGACCCATTCTGGTTTCAAGCATTTTCATGTGTGCTGGGATTTGACTGGCATTCATCTGGTACGACAACGGTAACATGCGGGGCACTGAAAGAGGCTATGAAGGAGAAAGAGTACGGCATAAAAGTGGCGGGTGGCAAGGGCAGGGCATCCAGAAAAACTCTGGAGGAGATAGATGTCATGGGCGGGGAAATGGGCCTTCAGGATTTTTCCATCGACGGACTCAAATACTCGAGCAGGATGGCCGCAAAAGTGGACAATACCGCTCTGCAGGACGGCTACGTCCTTTATCACCATGTTATTATCATGTCCGAGGAAGGGGACTGGGCGGTGATTCAGCAGGGAATGAATGCCGATACCGGATATGCAAGAAGATATCACTGGCTTTCTGACAATGTAAAAAACTTTGTGGAGGAGCCTCACAGCTCAATAGTAGGAAGGAAAAACATGGCCATGGATATGACTTCAAGGAAGAGCAGGGATGCAAGAGTCGTGTCGGTCGACCTTGTGAGAGATAACCCCCGTCATCTGATGAGGGACTGGGCATTGCTGAAAAAGCCTTCATGCCAGACGACACTTGACGGATGGGAAGGACAGAGCCGGCATCTTGAAATGCCCAGAAGGATAAACTGGAACGTGCTGAAAGGTCTTTATGAATTCCAGCCCAGAAATTATGAGGAGATGCTTTCGGTAAAGGGTGTCGGTCCCGCAACAGTAAGAGCCCTTGCCTTCATATCGGAACTCATGTACGGTTCTCCTCCTTCATGGGAAGACCCCATAAAATACTCATTCGCAGTGGGCGGTAAGGACGGTGTCCCGTATCCTGTAAACAGGAAAGCGATGGACGAGGCAACATCACTTATAGAAGAAGGAATAGAGGCAGCAAAAATAGGCAGGGAAGAAAAATTGAGAGCTATAAAGCGGATGAGAAAAATTCTGCCGGGGAAGTGAAGGCAGTTTGCATGTAGGTTACATCAGGCTTGCAATGTGTGCGGTGAAGAGAAATTGTTGGCGTGCATCAAATGGCCCTTCGAAATAGTAATGCATTTATGACTACAATTCAAAAAATATATCTATGCATGACAAATACGGGAACATGAAAAAATTTGTCGTACTTGCAGTTGGAGTTTTGATTGCATCATCACTGAGCGGATGCACTGAAAAAGAAAAAAATCCCGTAGCTGTGATAAAAACAAACATGGGAACCATGAAACTTGAGCTTTATGAGAACAAGATGCCGAATACAACCAAAAATTTTGTAAGACTTGCAAATAGCGGATTTTACAACGGTCTTGTGTTCCACCGCGTCATCAAAAATTTCATGATTCAGGGCGGCGGGTTCTACCCCAACGGAACCATGAAACAGAGTCCTTACGGCCCTATTAAGCTTGAAACAAATCCGGATGTGCAGCATGTCGACGGTGCAATATCGATGGCAAGAACATCTGACCCGAACAGCGCAACAAGCCAGTTTTTCATATGCGACGGTGCCCAGCACTTCCTTGACGGGAAGTATGCCGCCTTCGGTAAAGTCATAGACGGCATGGATGTTCTGCGAGCAATAGC